>JAADEP010000105.1 GCA_013153335.1 Chloroflexota bacterium | reverse complement strand
CTTGCGCGGTTTTGATGCTTACACCTTCTTCCACCGCGCCGGAGGCTTGCTTTTCACCGGCCCGACGCAAACGAATGTTAATGACCTCGTCCTGCTTGCGGTATGGCGGTAGATGGTGCGCGAATTCTGCTCCTGTTCAGGCGATATGGACGGGAGATTGGCTTAAATGGCTCGGATATGGCCGCTCGCCTGGTAAATATGGATGACCCTGGCCAGGATCGGTGAGCCTAGGGGTAGGTCTGTTTTTGCACTTCAATCCATATCCACCGGAAGGGACCCGTTCGTTCATCAAAAATACGTGTAGGCTGGTATCCTGAAAGACAAATTAGATGGGCAACCTCTTCGGGAGTAAGGTGGAACATGGTACGCATTTCCCAATCCCAAAACACAACAAAGGCTACATCTACATGCTCATCGCCCATGAAGGCGGAAAGCCGCTTTTTTGTGTTTGCGCTTGATGGGGGACACGGAGTTTTAAGGAGTTCTGGCCTGCTACGCGCGAAACGACCAAGAGGTCTCAAATAAAACAAGGTGTAAGAAGGAAATTTTTGGAGCAAGGCTGGTTCTATCTCGTCAAAACCTCGATAATAAAACCCTTCAAAGTAAAAAGCCGCTTCGGGGACTAGGGGTAAACCTTTCGTGATCCAGAAGGCAATACGTTTTGAATGTTCCGGTTGATATTTGTTTATCATGGTTTGCATGGCCGATGCATATTGTAACATAAATTGGTAGTCTTGCTCTCGTTCCCGATAAAAACCCAAGGCGGCTATTCCAAATGCGGCTATACTGAAAAGAAGGACATATACGGATGTTTTGGATGGTAAAGAGGGTTCGTTTCCCCAGGGAAGTAATAAGAGCAAGAATGCCCATGTAGGCGGGTAGGTATTGCGCAAGGGGTAACCAATGCTCAAAACACGGAGATGGATATCTGACATGTAAGCTTTTTGGACAGCTAGCGTATAAAACCAAAAGCTCAAGTTCAACAATACAAATAAGAAAATGATTCGTTCTTTGTAGCATGAGCAAAGAGGATGCCTGAATGTTTGCCAGGTTTCCCAAATGAATCGAGCTCCCAATACCAAAAGCCAAATTAAGGCTACCCCGAGCCAATAATGATCACCAGGGTTTATAATTCGAAGATAAACTTTGCGAATTGCTTCCCAAGAAGTTCCAGAAAGATGAACATCAGGACGGCGTAATACTCCCTTGGCGAAATGCCAAGCTTTGAATACGGATATAGCTGGCCAAGTACCCAGTACTGTAAAACTTGCCATTAAGATGAAAACAGCTCCCAACCACGTGGCTACGAAGCGAAGTCTTCTTTGTTTTACGCCCGCTATCAAAGCATAAAGCCCGAGAACCACCAGGCTGCTCAACACAACGGGCAAAGAAGCCATTTTTATACTTATTAGCAAACCGCCAAGGAAACCCCAGAGAAGATATTCCCACGTAAGCACCCTTTCGCATCTCTGAATCAAACGCCAAGTTTGCAGTACAAACAATAATCCAACCGGGGCCAGGTATGAGTCGGTATTATGAATCTCTGCGAAAGCCCAAAAAGTGGGATGGCTCATCCATAGCAAAGCAAGTGCCCAACGTAATCGCCAAGGAACTTCAGGGCTCATAATCCAGAACGCGAGAAGCAGCCCAAGGGTCCGCGCTAGAGCAACCGCCGCATCACTCCAAAAAAGATACCGGGGTACGGCTTCTAGCGTTCCCCCCGCCAGTTTTAATAGGCCGGCCTGCAAGAAAAGTACAGGAGTGCCCGGGTGGGGATGGTTAGGAGGATAGCCGTGTAGAATTCGTAGTGCTAGAAAAGTAATATCCTGTTCGGAATCACCACGTGCCAACCAATAAGGCTTTGGCGCAAATAAATCAAAACCGGCCCACATAAGCAAAGGGATAAATATGAGGCTGTAGCGCAGACTTTTTGACTTTATTATCTTGCCAATTTTGTTCCTGTCTATGGGTAAACAATATGGACGTAACATATTGGTTCTCCCCTGGGGCTAGTGAAGCCTATGTAAAGAATTGTACTCCCCCAAATTGCCTGTCATATAGCCAAACGGTGGCCCGGCGCGGCATAGCCAAGCCCCATAGCCGCGTGCCGGTCATCAGAAGCAAACCCAAATCGACGCGGCCTCGCGTTCCATCACTTGCTGGGCCCGCGACTTTGGAGTAAAGTTGGGGTTGTGAAGTAAGCGATGCCCCTAGCACGGGCGATTCGATAACAAGGAGGTCCACCATGGCCAAAATTACCCGCGAAGAAGCCCTGGCGTATCACAAACTGGATGGCCGTCCGGGCAAAATTGAGGTTCGGCCAACCAAACCCCTTAGCACCCAGCGGGACCTGTCCCTGGCCTACTCTCCGGGTGTGGCCTACCCGGTGTTGGAAATCGAAAAAGATCCCGAAGCAGCGTATGAATACACGACCAAAGGCAATTTGGTCGCGGTGATTTCCAATGGAACCGCCATCTTGGGCTTGGGGAATCGGGGAGCTTTGGCCTCGAAGCCGGTGATGGAAGGGAAGGGTGTGCTTTTCAAGCGCTTTGCGGATATCGACGTGTTTGACATTGAGGTCGACACGACCGACCCTGACGAGTTCATCCGGGTGGTCGCCGCGATTGCGCCAACTTTTGGGGGCATTAACCTCGAGGATGTCAAGGCGCCCGAGTGCTTTTACATTGAAGAAAAGCTCAAGGAGATGCTCGACATCCCGGTTTTCCACGATGACCAGCACGGCACGGCCATCATCGCCGGCGCGGCGCTGCTCAACGCCCTGGAATTGGTCGGGAAGAAGATCGACGAGATCAAACTGGTCATCTCCGGCGCCGGCGCTTCGGCCATTGCTTCCGCGGAGCTGGCGGTTAAGTTGGGGGTCAAGCGTGAAAACATCATCATGGTGGATAGCCGAGGCGTGATTTACAAGGGCCGCAAGGAGCGCATGAATCCTTACAAAGAACGCTTCGCGGCCGAAACCGACGCGCGCACGTTGGCCGATGCCATGAAAGGTGCGGATGTGTTCTACGGCCTTTCGGTCGCGAACATCGTCACGCCCGAGATGGTCAAAAGCATGGCGGAACGGCCCATCATCTTCGCTATGGCCAATCCCGACCCCGAAATTCCTTACGAGGTCGCCAAGGCCGCTCGGCCCGACGCCATTATCGCGACCGGTCGCTCGGATTACCCGAACCAGGTCAACAATGTGCTGGGCTTCCCGTTCATCTTTCGGGGCGCGCTGGACGTGCGAGCTCGGGCCATCAACGACGAAATGAAGCTCGCAGCCGCGTATGCTCTGGCCGACCTCGCGAAGCAAGATGTGCCCGATAGTGTGCTGCGCGCGTACGGCTTGGAACGGCTCCACTTTGGGCCCGAGTACATTATCCCCAAGCCGTTTGACCCGCGGGTGTTGCTTTGGGTGCCGCCCGCGGTCGCCAAGGCGGCTATGGAAACGGGTGTCGCGCGCAAGCACATTGACCTGGATGAATATCGCGAGCAGCTCGCGATGCGCCTGGGCAAAGGCGAGCACATCCGCCACTTCTTCATTAATCAAGCCAAGGCCGTGAAGCCCAAGAAGCGCGTGGTCTTCGCAGAAGGTGAGGAAGAGAAGATCCTGCGGGCTGCGGCTCAAGTCCAAGAGGAGGGCATTGCCGAGCCCATCCTGATCGGACGGCCTGAGGTGATTGAGGACAAGGTCAAGCGTTTGGGCCTGCGCCTCAAGGCCAAGGTGGTCAATGCCGAAACCTTCCCGCGCTTGGATGCGTACGCGCAAGCCCTGTATGAGCTGCGTCAGCGCAAAGGCGTAACCCTCAAGCGCGCGTACAAGCTGCTTCAAGACCCCAACGTCTTTGCGCCCATGATGGTTTACATGGGAGACGCGGACGCGGCCGTTTCGGGTTTGACCTACGAGTATCCGGAGGTTATCCGGCCCGCGCTGCAAATCCATCACACCGCGCCGGGCCACCGTTTGGCCGCGAGCGTGTACATCATGATCGTAGGCAAGCGGGTCTACCTCTTCACCGACGCGACGGTCAACATCGAGCCCAGCGCGGAAGATTTGGCTGACATCGCGCTTTTGGCCGCGGATTTCGCACGGCAGCTCGGCCTCGAACCCCGGGTCGCGATGCTCTCATTCAGCAATTTCGGCAGCACGCGCCATCCGTTGAGCGAGAAGGTCCGTCGGGCGGTCGAGCTGGTGCGAGAAAAAGCGCCCGATTTGGCCATCGATGGCGAAATGCAAGCCGATACCGCGGTCGTGCCCGAGATCGTGGACGAACGTTATCCCTTCAGCCGGGTCAAAGACGCGAACGTGTTGGTCTTCCCGGATTTGGAGGCGGCCAACATCGCGTACAAACTGGTGGCTCGCTTGGGCAATGCCGAGGCCATTGGCCCCATCTTGTTGGGCGTGGGCGCGCCGGTCCACGTGTTGCAGACCGGGGATCAGGTGCGCGACATTGTCAACATCGTCGCGGTTGCCGTGTTGGATGCCGCGCGACGCGAGGCCCAAAAGGCCGAGGCCGAATCTAGCGCCTAAATGCCAGGCTGCCTTGGGTTAGTTTCGGCGCGGGGCATGAACCAGCACGGCCCCGCGCCGAATGCTTTTCTTTGAGGATGGTGCAAGGCCGTGCCCCGGCTCGAGGTTGCAGGCTGGCCGCTAAGGCGAAAAATATTGCAGCGCCAGCCGCAGGCGGCTTTCGACGTCTTGGGGCGCATCGCGGGGGATGTGCTGGATTGCGGCCTGGGCTTCTACCACACTGTACCCCAAGGCGACCAGCGCGGCCAGGACGTCCGCATCCACGTCCTGCGCTTCAGGCGCGGCCTGCAGCGGGCTGGGCGGCGCCAGTCGATCCTGAAGCGCGAGCACAATCCGTTGCGCGGTCTTTTTGCCGACCCCGGGCACGCGCTGCAACACCGCGGGTTCTTCCTGGTGCACAGCCCGGCGTACCGCGTCGGGCGTCAGATAGGACAGGATCGCCAAAGCCACGCGCGGCCCTACGCCGTTCACGCCCAACAAGAGCTCGAACAGGTCTCGCTCATCCGCGCGGTCAAAGCCGTAAAGCGTCCATCCGTCGTCGCGGACGACAAGCGATGTGTGCAACGTGCGCGTCTCGCCAACCTGGGCAGCCTCGAGCAACGGCTGGGGCGCGTAGACCCATAGCCCCACGGGCCCAACTTGCACCAATAGCCGCGTGGCGTCACGCGCGATCACTTGGCCTTGGAGGAACGCCAACATGGGTCGGTACTCCGGGTGGGCTGTGCGCTATTCTATCATGCAGCACGGCGCCAGAGCCTTTTCGGCCCTGGCGCCGCGTTGCCGTCATTCGCTTGGGCGTGGGCGGATGCCCTAGTTGCTCGGCACAACCCCCGAAGGCGCCGCACTGGCCGGATGGACCTGGCCGGCCCGATCCGCGCCGGGTTCGGCCTCCGGCTCGGAGGGCAGGGCCTCGGCCTGTTCGCGCGGCTCGGGTGTCAAGCCCAGGTCCTCGGCCTCCATGCCTTCCAGCACGGCCTTGAAGCGTTCGGGGTCGAACCCCGTCCCCGCGGGGATGAGCTTGCCGATAATCACGTTCTCTTTCAGGCCCAGCAGGTTGTCTTTCTTACCCGCGATGGTGGCTTCGGCCAATACACGCAGCGTGTGTTGGAAGGACGCAGCCGAGAGCCACGAGTCGGTGTTGAGCGCGACCTTCGAGATGCCCAAGAGCACTTCGCGGTATTTGGCCGGTTGCTTGCCTTCGCGCACCAGGCGCTCGTTGATCCGCCGGATGCGGATGCGGTCCACCAGATCGCCGGGCAGGTATTTGGTATCGCCCGGGTTCTGGATCTGGACTTTGGAGAGCATCTTGCGGATCACGATCTCGAAGTGCTTGTCGTGAATCTTCTGGCCCTGGCTGCGGTACACCTTCTGCACTTCCGAGAGCAGGTAGAGCTGGGTCGCTTCACGGCCCTGGATCTGCAAGATGCGGTGCGGGTTCAGCGAGCCCTCGGTCAAGGGTTGGCCCGGCTCCACCCGGTCGCCGGTCTTGACCAGCAGGTTCACATGCGCCGGGATCTCGTATTCCCGCACCTCTTTGCGTTCGTAGACGACTACGATGCGGCCCGGCTCTAAGCGCACGCGACCCGCGTGCCGCGCGGTGATCTTTTCCCCGTCCGGCGTAATGGCCAAGACCTGGCCAGCTTCGACTTCGCTGCCGTCTTCGACCTGGATCTCCCAGTCGTCTTGCACCAAGTACTCGTCTTCCACCAATTGCGAGTCGATCACGCGCACAATGCGGACGTCGGGGTAGCGTTCGGACTGGGTCACTTGCACCACGCCGCCGATCTCGGTCATGACGGCTTCGCCCTTGGGTTCTTTGCGGGCTTCGAGCAGCTCTTCCACCCGGGGCAGACCGGTCGTGATGTCCGACTCGGCCGCGACGCCGCCCGTGTGGAAGGTCCGCAGCGTCAGCTGGGTGCCGGGCTCGCCGATGGATTGGGCGGCAATAATGCCGACCGCGGTCCCGACCTCGACCATCTTGCCCGTGCCCAAGTCCAGGCCGTAGCACTTGGCGCACACGCCGAAGGGCAGCTCGCACGTCAGCGGCGAGCGCACCTTCACGCTCTCAATGCGAGAGCGCTGGATGCGGCGCGCGTGGGCCTTTTCGATGAGCTCGCCCTTGCGCACGATGACTTCGCCGGTTTCGGGGTCGACGATGTTTTCGGCTGCGATGCGGCCCCAAACCCGCTCTTCCATCTTTTGGCCACCCACCTTGTCCGAGCGGCGGATGGTCCAGGCTTGCTCGGTGCCGCAGTCCTCCGCGGTGACGATGACGTCTTGCACCACGTCGACCAGGCGGCGCGTCAGATAGCCCGCGTCCGCGGTCCGGAGCGCGGTGTCGGCCAGGCCTTTGCGAGAGCCGTGGGTCGAGAGGAAGTACTCCAGGGTGGTCAGACCCTCGCGGAAGTTCGAGCGAATGGGCAGCGGAATAATACGACCGGCGGGGTCGGCCATCATGCCGCGCATGCCGCCCAGCTGCGCGATGGTGCCGTAACCGCCTTTGGTCGCGCCCGAGATGGCCATGACCGCGAGGTCGTTGGTCGGGTCGAGCACGCGCTTGACGGCTTCCTTGACCTCGTTGGTCGCGTTTTGCCAAATCTCGATCACCCGCTCGGTCATCTCTTGCTCGGTCAACAGACCGCGGCGGAACGCGCGTTCCACCTTTTCGGCCTCTTGGTGCGCTCGCTCGATAATCTCCCACTTCTCGGGCGGGATGGTGATGTCGTCGATCGCGATGGTCACGCCCGATTTGGTCGCATAGCGGAAGCCCAAATCTTTGATGGGGTCCGCGATGGCCACGGTGGCTTCGTCGCCGCCCAATTCGTAGATCTGCGACATCAGGTCGCGCAGGCCGCCCTTGTCCACCACCCAGTTGACGAAACGCATGAAGTCGGGCAGCACCTGGTTGAAGATCACCCGGCCTACGGTGGTGTCGATCCAGCGCACCTCAGGCTTCGGCAGCCGGCGCTTCTTGTCGTCGAACCACGTTTGGGTGCGGAACTTGATGCGCGTGTGGGTCTCGACGTGCCCCAGTTGGTAGGCGAGCTCGACGTCCTCGTACGAGTCGAAGGCCGCGCCGTCGCCCTTGTGGGGCCGGGGGTCTTCCATGGTCAGGTAGTAGATGCCCAGGACCATATCCTTGGACGGCGTAATGATGGGTTCGCCGTCGGCCGGTTTGAGCAGGTTCTTGGTCGAGAGCATCAAGTTGCGCGCTTCCCACACCGCTTTTTCGGTGAGGGGCAGGTGGACGGCCATTTGGTCGCCGTCGAAGTCCGCGTTGAACGCGGTGCAGACCAGCGGGTGAAGCTGGATCGCGCTGCCTTCGATGAGTACGGGTTCGAAGGCCTGGATGCCCAAGCGGTGCAGGGTCGGCGCGCGGTTCAGCAAGACCGGGCGGTCCTTGATGACCTCTTCCAACACTTCCCAAACTTCGGGGTTGCCGCGCTCGATGAGGCGCTTGGCCCCGCGCAGGTTGTTCGCATAGCCCTTGCGGACCAATCCGGCCAACACAAAGGGACGATAGAGCTCGAGGGCCATGGTCTTGGGCAGGCCGCATTGGTGCAGCTTGAGCTTGGGCCCGACCACGATGACCGAGCGGCCCGAGTAGTCCACGCGCTTGCCCAGCAGGTTGCGGCGGAAGCGGCCCTTCTTGCCCTTGAGCATGTCGCTCAGCGACTTGAGCTCGCGGCGCCCGCGGCGGAGCAACGCCTTCCCCCGGAAGGAATTGTCGATCAGCGAGTCCACGGCCTCTTGCAGCATCCGCTTTTCGTTGCGGATGATGACATCGGGCGCGCCGAGTTCGATGAGCCGCTTGAGCCGGTTGTTCCGGTTGATGACCCGGCGGTAGAGGTCGTTGAGGTCGCTGGTGGCGAACCGGCCACCGTCGAGCTGCACCATGGGGCGCAAGTCCGGCGGCAGCACGGGCAACACCTGCAAGATCATCCACTCGGGCCGGTTCCCCGAGCGGCGGAAGGCCTCAACGACCTTCAAGCGCTTGATGGCCTTCTTGCGCTTCTGCTTGCTCTTGGTCGTGCGGATTTCTTCCCAAAGCTTCTTCGAAAGCTCGTCGAGGTCCAGTTGCTTCAAAATCTCGAGGAAGGCCTCTGCGCCCATATCCGCGCGGAACACATTGCCCCAGCGCGACTTGAGCTCGCGATAGCGGGCCTCGCTGAGGAAGGTCAGCGGGCGCAGTTCGAGCAGCTCGTCACGCAGGCGCACCTTTTCGTCGTGCTCCCGGTTGGCCTGCTCTTCGAGTTCCGCGCGCAGCGCTTCTTTCTTGCGCTCGGCTTCGGCCTTTACGCGCTGCACTTCGGCTTCGATGATGGCCAGGCGGCGCTCTTTGTCTTTGCTGAGCTCGGCCTCAATGCGTTCCAGTTGTTCCTGCACCAGTCGCTGCACGCGCGTGATGTGGTCATGGCTGATGGTTTCGCCGCTTTGGACCACGACCGCGTCGTCAAAGCGGATGGGCTCCTGGGCCACCTGGCCCAAGCGCTCTTCCAGCATGCGTTCCAGGCGTTGGCCTTCTTTAATAATCGGCTCGATGCGCTCCGCGACCTTCTCGTTGAACTCAGCCTCAATGGCCTTGCGCTTGTTCTCGAGGATTTGCAGGCGCTTTTGGCGTTGGGCATTGACCTCCGCGATGCGGCGGTTGATGCGCTCGGCCAGTTCGCGTTCGCTATCGCCGATTTCCTTATTGAGCCGCTTGAGCGCGCGTTCGCGCGCGTCTTCGTCCACCGAAATGACCACGTACTGGGCGAAGTAGAGCACCCGTTCCAGATTGCGGCGGTTGATATCCAACAACAACCCCAAGAACGACGGAACGCGCCGCGCGTACCAGATATGCGCGACCGGGGCCGCGAGCTTGATGTGGCCCATCCGTTCGCGGCGCACTTCTGAGCGCGTCACTTCCACGCCGCAGCGGTCGCACACGATACCCTTATAACGGCGATTCTTATATTTACCGCACGCACATTGCCAGTCCCGGGTGGGGCCGAAGATGACCTCACAGAAGAGGCCATCCTTCTCGGGTCGCAGACGGCGATAGTTGATCGTCTCGGGCTTGGTGACCTCGCCGTACGACCAGCCCAAGATCGTCTCTGGCGATGCGAGACGGATACGGAGGGACAGGATATCCTTCGTTTCCACGGACAACCTCCTTTTGGGTGAGGCCCCTGGGTCGATCCGGTTAAGTACAAAACCCTGACCGGGAAGGCCTTTCACCTACCGGCAGGGGACATGCGTAGCCAGGACTACGTTCATCTTTTGGGCTGCGTTACACATTCCGCACAAGCTTAGGTTCCCTATAGACACAAAAAGTCCACGCCAGGGGCGTACCTCGCCCCAGCGCTGGACGAACGTGCGGGTTCCCTCTCCAGCTTCATGCTGCCCCTATTATAGCAGCTCAAAGCGCGGTGTCAAGGGTTTTGAGCGCCTGGGTGCAGGCAAATCTTGTAGAAATGGGAGATAAAACAAGAGCCGGGTTGTCGCGGATAAGGCTCACCCAACACGGGATTACGCCCCCAGAAACCACGGCCCACGCCCTCTATCGGCTTTGGAATACCATGCGCTGCAGAAGATAACGGGCGGGAGGCGTGCTCAAGGCCTGCCCTGCTTGGCTCAATGGCGACAGCCCCTTCGTCCGCCGCTTGACCGTTTCTACAACATTTGCGTGCACCCTAGAAGAAGTGGGAGATGAAAAAGGGGGGCCTCCTGTGGTAGGATAGCCCTCATTACCAAACCCTCACAGGGGGCCCCGCCATGGAGTTTCCCATAGATTTCGTCGCCGAAGCGTTCGATGCCTATGTCCGGGTGCACGCAAATCTCGCAGAAATGAGATATAAAACAAGAGCCGGTCTGCTGCGGATGATGCTCGCCCAACCCAGGATTTCGCCCCCAGAAACCGCCACCCATGCCCTCAATCGGCTTTGGAATGCCTTGCGCCATGGAAGATGAGAAGAGGGGAAGTGGTGCTCAAGGCTCGCTGTGCTTGGCTCAACGGCGACAGCCCCCTTCGCTTCCCCCTCGCTACTTGACACTTCTACAACATTTGCGTGCACGCCCTCGAGAGTGTGTATTTCAGTTTAGTAGGCGCGTCTTCTGGTGCGAGGCGAGGAGCGAAAAAGACCGTCTTTCCTGGCGTTGGGCTGAGATGTTTGCCCCTAATTTTCCGGAGGGGACCATATTTCCCCAACTCTCCTCTTCTTGCGAGGCTCGCCTACCAAATTGAAATACATTCCCTTCAGCGCGCGCCCCCGTGCTCCGCCAAATGAAAATGTTACCGAAGGATTCGTAACCAAATGAAAAGGTTACCGAGCCGTTACGTGGACGGAAGCGGAAACATGGGCTCCACCGGGATACGATACAGCATTTGCGCCACCTCCCGCGGTTGATTCGGGTCGGCCAGGGGCAGCGCCCAGAGGGCCAACCGGGCTTCAATAAGGGCTTGGCGTAAGGTAAACAAGTCCCAAGCCGTATACACCGCCTCGCCCCAGGCCCGAAGACGTGGGGGAAGGACGCCTGTGGCTTTGAGGCGCTCCCAAGGCGTGGCCACCGTGGGCCGGTCCGCCTGGCCCTGGGGCCGGCGCAACAGAGGCCGGAAAACGTTGTGGTAAAAGTCCAGCAGTCTATAAAGGCGGTTGAGGGCCTGGACGTGGGCCACAGTATCCAGACGTCCGTGGCCGATGTAGGCCCGGATAGGGGAGCCGTTGTTCTCCTCCACGAAGCGTTGGTCCTTTTGGTGGTAAGGCCGGCCTCGCTCCAGGGGAATGGCGTGCTGCTGGGCCCAGGCCAGAGCAGGGCGTTGAGGAATTCCGGGCCGTTGTCGGTGTGTATACGGCGGATGGGGAAGGGCAAACGAGCCTTCAGGGCGGCAAAGGCGTGCCGAGCGGCCAGGCCGCTGGTGCCCAGCATGGCCTGGGATGCCACCCAGCC
>JAADEP010000206.1 GCA_013153335.1 Chloroflexota bacterium | reverse complement strand
GCGAAGCGGCCTTGGCCGAAGCCGGCGACATCATCCAGGCCATTCAACAGGGGCTGATTACGCCCTTGCACATCCACGCGGAACTGGGGGAAATCCTCCTTGGTCAGAAGCCCGGACGCACCTCAAACGACCAAATCACCGTGTTCAAGTCCGTCGGGCTCGCGGTGCAAGACGCCGCCGCAGCCTCGGTCGCGATGCGGAATGCCGCATCGCGGGATCTTGGGACGTCATTGAAGTGGGAATAGCCTCAAGCCATGATATCGGAGTAGGGAAGCGAGCCTACGACCCCAGCGAAGTCACGCTGCAATCTTGAAAGGAGGATCCTATGAACGCGCGATATCAGCCTTGGTTGTGGGCTGTCCTTGGTATGGGCTTGGGTCTAGCAACCATCGTAGTGCTGCTAGGCCTATATTGGTGGCAAACACCATTGACGGGTGGAGCGCGGCTAAGCGATGTCGCGACCCAGCCCGTGACGGCTGTTTTGCCCGCGGTTATGACTTCCACCGCAACCCCAACCGCAACGCCAACCCCAGGGCCTACGGAAGTGGTAGAGCCGACCGCCACCCCGAGCCCAACGCCGACACCAACGCCTTTGTGCGGCGGACCTGCGCGCATGAACATCCTTTTTGTCGGCGGGCGTTTTGACCCCCAAGAGAACGGGGATGTGGTCCGCGTCATCGCAGTGGATTTTGCCAACAAGCAGGTACGGATCGTTCCATTCCCTCGTGACTTGCGCGTAGAATTGCCGCAAGATTTTGTGGAACAGACGGGATATGGCTCGCCTGTTAAGCTAGCCTCGGTTAACTTATTAGGTGGCACATACATGCATGCACTAGCCAAACGGGGTGATGGCGCGATTCTAACGGCTCGAGTGCTAGATTTGAATTTTGGTGTAAAAACAGATCGCTATATCGCGGTTGGTGGGCGGGTTATTGACAACTTTGTCGACGCCATCGGGGGCGTTTCCGTTTATATTCCAACCGAAATCAACGATCCTACGCAAACTGGAGCTCATTTCAAACCCGGTTATCAGGTGTTAAACGGACACGATGCACTTTTGTTCACTCGCATTCGCTATGACGTGGGCGACTTGGGCCGTATTGAGCGCCAAACGATCATCGCCAAAGCGATTTTACAGAAACTTGCTCATCCTAGCATGATCGAGCGCGCACCAGAGATTATCAACTACTTCATCCAGGCGCGCTATGATCTTATTACCGACCTTACGCCCGAAGACCTCAATTTGCTTTATTGTTTAGGAAAGATGTTGGACCCGGACACGGATGTGATCTTCTATTCTGTACCCAAGGAGCTTTTGAAATTGACCGTCGCACCCATTTACGTTGGCCCCTATCAATTCAACTCCTCGGTCTTGGAATGGGATGAACGCTTCGTCCAATGGGTCCACTTAGCCTTGGACGGCAAGATTCCGCCCAAGTTGGATCAGCCCAGTCCCAGCAGCACACCGACGCCAGCGCCGTAAGGCTCAACGGACGAAAAAGAGGAGCAGTCCCATGCCCATCATTACCTCCGTACACGCGCGTGAAATCCTTGATTCGCGTGGGAACCCGACGGTCGAGGTCGAGGTTACTTTGGATACAGGCCATCGCGGCCGCGCGGCCGTGCCCTCGGGCGCCTCGACCGGTACCCACGAAGCGGTTGAGCTGCGCGACCGCGACCCACGGCGCTATCGAGGCAAAGGAGTGCTAAAAGCCGTCGAAAACGTGCGTGGGCCGATCGCCGAAGCGATTTTGGGCTTTGAGGCCACCCGCCAGCGAGAACTCGACACCCTGCTTATCGGCCTGGACGGCACGCCGAACAAAGGCCGCTTGGGTGCGAACGCGATTTTGGGCGTCAGTTTGGCCGTTGCCAAAGCCGCGGCCGCTGCCCTGGGCCTACCGTTGTATCGCTACCTGGGCGGAGCCAACGCGCACGTCCTGCCCACCCCGATGATGAACATCCTCAACGGCGGCGCGCACACCGGCTGGCAGGGCGTTGACATGCAAGAATTCATGATCATGCCCTGGGGCGCGCCCTCGTTTGCTGAAGCGCTGCGTTGGGGCGCGGAGGTGTACCACACGCTCAAGGACGTGCTCAAAGAGCGCGGCTACATTACCTTGGTGGGCGACGAAGGCGGCTTTGCCCCGCGATTGAAGGCAAACGAAGAAGCCATCGAGGTCATTCTCGAAGCCATCACCCGAGCAGGTTATCGCGTAGGCGACGACATTGTCTTGGCCCTTGACCCCGCAGCTTCGGAACTTTACGACCCCGAAACCGGGCGTTACCACTTGCGCCGAGAAGGGCGCAAACTGACGTCCGAAGAAATGGTGGACTTCTGGGCGCGTTGGGTCGAACAATATCCCATTGTATCGCTGGAAGACGGCCTGGCCGAAGATGATTGGGACGGATGGGCCTTGCTCACCCAGCGCCTGGGGAAGGAGATCCAGCTGGTCGGCGACGACCTGTTGGTCACCAACCCAGAACGCGTGCGCCGGGCCATGGATCTTGGCGTAGCCAATGCTCTCTTGGTCAAAGTGAACCAAGTCGGCACGTTGAGCGAAACTTTCGACGCGGTATTCTTGTGCCAACGTCGGGGCTGGGGCACGATCGCGTCCCATCGTTCGGGCGAGACCGAGGACACCACCATCGCGGATCTGGCGGTCGCATGGAACATGGGGCAAATCAAGACCGGCGCGCCCGCGCGCTCGGACCGGACGGCCAAATATAACCAGCTCCTGCGCATTGAAGAAGAACTAGGCAGCGAAGCCCGCTTCGCAGGACCGGCCTTTTTAGGCCGGAGCGCATAGCTCAAACCCAAAAGCTCCCTTGGCCCGGGTCCGGCGCGCCGGGCGCGGGCTAAGGGAGCTTTCTATATCCGCTGTAGCCTCCAAGGGCCCCGAGAGCAAGCCATGGTGTTTCGAAATTCGCGTTGCCCCAATAAGCCCTGGGACCCAAACCTGATCAGGTCCGAGATTCGGCGCTCGCTTCGTTATAGTCTAGAGTGGGTATATCGTCGTCTGACCGCGCGATGGCGCGGACTGCCCCAAGTTTATATCGCGGGGGTGAAGCGGGCGGGGACCTCATCTCTCTTTCGCTACTTGATGGAACACCCGCGCGCTCGATACCCCTTCCGACAGCGAAAGGAGATCAAGTTTTATATCTACATGTATGACCTGGGGCCGTCGTGGTACCGGGCCTACTTCCCTTTTCAGCGCGAACTGCAAACGCATTTTACCGTGGATGCAACACCAAGCTATCTGATGTCGCCCCTTTTCCCTGAGCGGTTCATGACCCTAACCCCGCATGCCAAAATCATCCTTCTGCTTCGGAATCCCGTACAGCGAACTTTGTCGCATTACTTTCATAATCGACGCCGCGGCCTGGAACCGCTTTCCCTGGAAGAAGCGCTCCAAGCCGAGGAACAACGCCTGGCGGGCGAACAGGAACGTATGCTACGCGACCCATGTTACGTCCCGTGGCGCTACCATCGGCTGGGCTACCTTACCGAAAGCCGCTATGTTGAGCATCTTCGCCGACTGTGGAAACATGTACCCCGGGAACAAACCCTTGTGTTGCGAAGCGAAGATTTTTTCGAACAACCCCAGCGTCTGCTCGACCAGATTGCGGACTTTCTGAACATAGAACCCTGGCAGCCGAACCTCAAAGTTTACAACCAAGGCCAATATGACCAACCCGTACCACAGCGCGTACGCGCGCAATTACAGGCTTACTTTCGGCCTTATAATCAAGCGCTGTACGAGCTTCTGGGCCGAGACTTGGGTTGGAATTAAGGTTTCATCCCAAGCAAATAAGGGCCAAACACGGCGATGCCTACCCCAATCGCGCTCAAAGCGGCGGCCAAAACCCCGGCCGCGGCCGCGTCCTTCGCGGCGGCAACCAGCGGATGCGGCTCGGGCGCACAGCGATCGGCCAAAGCTTCCAGCGCGGTGTTCAACGCCTCGGCAGCCCAAACCAGGCCGATGGCCAAGATCAACAAACCCGCTTCCAGCCGAGATATCGAGAACCACCAACCCGCGAGCCCAACGCCGAGCGTCGCGGCCAAATGCCAGCGCGCGTTACGCTGGGTGCGCAACACATAAAGCCATCCCCGGCCTGCATAGCGGAAGGCACGCGCCAGACGGCTCAGCTCCGCTTGGACGGGCGACGGTACACGAGCGCCACCCACTCGCCTTCCTGCCATCGGTGGACCTCCTCCAACCCGGCTTCTCGCGCCGCCCGGGCCACCCGAGGGGCCTGCTCAGCGAGAATACCACTCAAAACGAGGATCCCCTGGGGAAGCACGTGTTCGGCCAGGCCTTGAGCAAACAAATCCTCCAAGATGGGAGCCAGGATATTGGCGAACACAAGGTGTCCCTCTGAAAAAGGCGCGTTTTCCAACACGTCCAAAGAGCCCGGGAGCAAGGTCAACCGATCCGCAACCTGATTTCGGCGCGCGTTTTCGCGCGCGACCTCGATCGCCAACGGCTCGATGTCCACACCTACGGCTCGCTCCGCGCCCAATTTCAACGCGGCAATGGCCAAAATCCCTGAACCCGTACCGATGTCCAACACCCGCGGCGACTGGGCCGCGTAGCGCTCGGCCGCGCGCAACGCCAAACGGGTGCTGGGGTGCATCCCCGTCCCAAAGGCCATCCCAGGCTCCAAGACCACCGCCACCCGGTCTGGATATGGATTCTCGAGCCACGCGGGCACAACCACAAGGCGTTCGCCAATGGGGATAGGGTGATAAGCTTGCTTCCAAGCTTCCGCCCAATCTTCCGGCTCGAGTATCCGGTAAGTCTCGTGCGGGAAGGGGCGAATCGCCCGCAAGTAATGCAACGCTTCCTGAATGCGCCGCTGCAACGCCGGCGCATCGTCTTCGGAGCCCAAAGGTATGTACGCGCGCACCGTGACCGGCCCCAAATCAACCAAATGGTTCCGTTCATCCGCACGTAAATGGGTATATTCATAAGCGAGGGGGCGTGGGGTGAAGCGAGCGAGAACTTCGCTGACAGCCTCCACGACCTCATCATCGTCGAGTTGTAAAGCGACCTCGAGCCACAACTCTTTCATCCATGCCTCCTCCTCAAAATGCGAATCCTAAAATAGGCCTTATCTCGAGCTGAGGAAGGGAACCATGGTCCAGGTTTGGTTTTGGGTGAAGGGCGAATTACAAGATTTCCTCGCCCAATCCCATCGTGAACAACCCATTCAACTTGACGTGCCTGCGGACCAGACAATAAAACACGTGGTCGAGCACCATCTAGGTATACCACACCCCGAAGTCGCGCAGATAACCCTCGAAGGATATCCCGTGAATTGGCGGGCTCTCCCGCGTGATGGAGCGACATACGTGCTCCATCCTTACCCGCCGGGCGGCGCTTGGCCGCACGATGAGCCACCGGCTTTTGTGCTCGATGGGCATTTGGGACGTTTGGCCGCGTATCTGCGCCTTTTAGGGTATGACGTGCTTTATAGCTCCAATTGGGACGACGCGACCCTGGCCGGCTATGCATCCCAAGGCCGCGTGCTCTTAACGCGCGACCAAGGGTTGCTCAAACGCCGCGCGGTCAAGGGCGGATATTGGGTTCGCGCGCTCGAACCAGAGCAGCAACTCGCGGAGGTGGTACAGCGCTACGCGCTTTGGCGTTGGGCCAAACCCTTTTCGCGCTGCCCCCAGTGCAATACACGTGTTCATCGCGTGCCGGTCACGAGCGTGGCCGAGCGGGTTCCGGCCGACGTGCGGGAAACGCACACCGAGGTGCACCGATGCCCGAGCTGCGGCCGCATCTATTGGCGAGGGAGTCACGTGGAACGGCTGCTCGCGCTCTTCCGCCGAGTTCGCGCGTTACCGCCAACGCATCAAACCCAAAACCAAGGCCGCGAACCCCAGGACGAGCCCGACCAATCCCCATAACCCGCCATAACCGGGCGTGGGCCGATAGCGCGCCCAGGCAGGCGCCGCGCGTTGCGCCAAGAATTGGGCCAGGCTCCACGCGAGGACTGAAAGCCCAAGCACCCCCAAGGCCACAAGCCAGCCTTGGTCGTGCCCGGCGGCCCAAGCCCAACCTAAGCTCGCGCCCCAGGCGAGCGCGCGAGTGAGGCGCGCCAAAGCGCGCAACCCCCAATGTTGGGCCCACGCGGAAAGCAGGGCTAAGAAAAGTACCAACAACCCGACCAGCCAAGCAGCAGTCCCAGGCCAAGGCAAGCTTACGGCGACCCAAAGTCCAAGCGCGGCTTCCCACCAACGTGCGCGATCAGGCGGGGCTTCGGCGAAAGACCGAAGCGCGAAAAACGTGCCGACAAGCAACATCAGTACCGCGACCAAACGAAACCCCACTTCGGGGAACGCCCAACGCCATCCAGGCAGCGAAGCCCACAACACCGCGGCCAAGGCCAACCACGCTCCTTGGCGCGTCCAGTGCGAGGCCAACGCGGCGCGCCCGTAGCCGAAGTGGTAAGTTCGAACCACCCAGGGCCGGGAATACACCGTCCAAAAACTTGGCTGGTGAATCCCCTCTTTGGGCTGATGGGAGAAATACGCTTCATCCACAAACAACAGCCGCGCCACGTGCCGCGCGGCAGCGGCATCTTCGTGGTACAAAGCTTGCAGCGTATCCCAGACATAAGCCCACCGGTTGGCCTGAGCAGCCGCGCGCAGATCCAGGGCCTGCTCAAGGCGCTGTTGGCGATGGGCACGGTCTTCGTGAATCACCTGCCAGAGCTGCGCGACAAAAGGCCGAGCGGCCTCCGCGTCCAAAGCCTGGAGCTCGCGCAACCACCGCAAAGCTTGAGGCCAGTCCTCAGATGCAATGGCAGCCTGCAACCGGGTTCGCAATTCGTCGACCGAGGCCATTATTCTGTTCCTCCGACCCAAAGCTCACCGCCTAGTTTACCCCAAAGACAGCTTGGTACAATTGGCCTGCATCCCAAAGGGGGAACGATGACTCGACGTGAGCGGTGGCTTCTCGGATTCCAAGATTTGCTTTGGGTGGGCCTGCTTCTGGGACTGGGATGGCTCTTCTTTTCGCCCTTGCCCAAAGTGCACGATCTTAAGCTATGGGATGAAAGCGCGTATTTGCTTCGCGGGTTGCGCTTGGCGCCGTGGCACCTGCTACCCGGATATGGCCCGCTGTATTCCCTCGGATATTGGGTCTGGCACATAGCCATCCCAGACCCCATCGCATTGTACTACTGGATGTATCAGCTTACCGGTGTGCTCTTGCCCATCGCCCTCTACTGGGCGTGGCGACGAGCGCGCCTCTATCCGTTTTGGGCTGGCTTTTTTGCGGCGTTCCTCACTTTCATGCGGGGGAACAGCGTCGTATGGCCCCGGGTGTCGCACGGAATGCTCATTCTGCTGCTCGTTTTGTGGGGATGGATTTGGGGGCGGAAATGGCCCAGCGATGCGCTCCGCTGGGCCGCATTTGGGCTCAGTTTCTGGCTGGGGGCTTACGTCCGGCCGGAGATGCTCGCGGCTGCCTTGGGTTTCGGCCTGATAGCCGGGGTTCTCACATGGCGCGAGATCCGTCAAGGGCGCTGGACCTCGAGCCATCGACGCACCGCTGGGCTCTTGCTCGGGGTCGGCCTGCTCCCTTGGGTGCTGTGGGGGCCACCCATCCAACCCAGCCGTAGCTGGGACGCGTTCAGTCAACACTTCGCGGTTCGGCGGCAATTGCTAGGCGACGAGGTTCAAGACCCTTGGCGCAACGCACCGGAAGTCATCCGGCGATATTTCGGCTCAGTCCATTCCCTCCCCGAAGCGATCCAAGCCAATCCCCAAGCCGTCCTCACGCATATGCAGGCCAACCGCGCGGAAATCCCCTCGCGTATTCGAAAGCGTCTGCTCTTACGCGCGATGAGCGCACCTATTGGGCGCTGGTCGCTGAGCGCACTCTGGGGCGCCACGGTACTGTTCGGGCTCGGGCTGTGGGCCCTCCGATTCCGGCAGGGGCGAGGGCGGACGATGCTGCACCAAGTGTTTTGGATGGAAACGCCTGCGCCCCTGACCGCCCTCGCGCTCCAACTCGGGAACGCGACGCTTATCTTCCCGCACGACCATTACCTTTGGCCGGCGCTGGTCCTCAGTTGGCTGCTCGCGGGCTTGTGGTTTGCCCCTCGCGTCGAAGACAGCCCTCCGAAATGGCGAAGTTACGCGCTCCTGGCCAGCTTGGGCCTAAGCCTCTTGGGTGCTTTTGCCATCCGCCAAAGTGTGTTCGACCGGGATATTCACGCCTGGCTCTCGCGACCGCAAGCGGGTTTTCGCGTTCGCGAAACCGCCTACTGGATCCGCTCGCTCCCCTGGCCGGATCGGCCCATCAAAATGCTCCTGACCGCTGGGGGATGGGAGGTCTACTTCGGCCCGAATTTCACCTCGATTCCGGATCGACTCCCTCCGGGGGTGGACCTGGAAACCTACATTGCGCAGAACCAGGTCGACGCGATCCTCTTCGCAGCCCCGCCCGATGGGGATTTCTTCTGCCGCGGTCAAGAGGCCTTTTGTCGCGCGTTGCTGGCCCACCCCGAAGCGTACGGCTTTCAACGCCTCGAAGGACCGCCCGGGACGCAAGTTATTCTTTTGGTGCGCCAAGGCTTGTTGGAGGCGAACTCATCCGGTCCGACGGGGGAATGAGCCGTAAAGGAACTCGCGGCTAAAGATACCCTAAACGTCGCGCTTCCCGACGCAAATCGGCCCGAAAGTCTGGATGGGCGATCTGAATGAGGGACTGAACCCGCTGGCGGATGGTCTTGCCGTGAAGATAAGCCACGCCATATTCCGTCACCACATAATGCACATCGTTGCGAGTGGTGGTCACGCCCGCACCGGGCTTGAGTGTCGCGACAATGCGGGAAATGGTTCCGCCCTTGGCCGTTGAGGGCAACGCGATGATCGGCTTGCCCCCTTTGCTGCGCGCGGCCCCGCGGATGAAATCCACCTGGCCACCTACCCCGCTGTAAAATCGATGGCCAATGGAATCGGCACATACTTGACCGGTTAGATCCACCTCGATGGCCGAATTGATGGCGACCATGTTGTCGTTTTGGGCAATCACGAAAGGGTCGTTGACGTAATCCGTTGGATGAAACTCCACCATGGCGTTGTTGTCGACGAAATCATACAAAGCTTGCGAACCCAAAACGAACCCTGCGATAATCTTCCCGCGGTGCAAGGTTTTGCGCTCGTTGGTAATCACGCCTTTCTCGACCAGCTTCACAACGCCATCGGAGAACAACTCCGTATGAATGCCCAAGTCACGCTTATCCTCTAAGTAGAGCAGCACTGCATCAGGAATGCCGCCAATGCCCAGCTGAAGGGTCGCGCCATCGGGAATGAGCTCGGCGATGTGTTCAGCAATGCGCTTTTGGACCTCACCTGGCTGCCCCTGGGGCAATTCAGGCAGTGGATAGGATACGGGTACGAAGTGGTCAATTTTCGAAACGTGGATAAAGGCATCTCCCAAAGTACGGGGCATCTGGTCATTGACCTCGGCGATCACCACGCGTGCAGATTCAGCCGCGGGCTTGGTGATGCCGACCTCGATGCCAAACGAGCAAAACCCGTGTTCATCCGGCGGCGAAACATGAATCAAGGCCACGTCCAAAGGCAGCTCGCCGCTCCGAAACAACGCGGGGATTTCGCTCAGGAAAATGGGCGTAAAGTCAGCTCGACCTTCATGAACCGCCTGCCGCACGTTGTCGCTGATAAAAAGGGTATTGACCCGAATACGGCCAGCCAAGTCCGGGTGTACATACTCCGCGTCCCCCACAGTGAGTACTTGCACCAACTCCACATCCTCGATCTCGCCCGCGCGGGCTCGTTGCACCAGGGCATGGATCAGGGTTTGCGGGACGGAACAGTTCCCTGTGAGAAACACACGTTGGCCTGACTGAATAACTTTGACTGCGTCCTCGGCGGTGGTCATCCGCTGGTGGTAAATCCGCTCCCAATACTTCATGCCACGCCTCCCCCGGCCTGGTAGCGAGCTTTAAGGCCATCGTGCAGAATACGCCCATCCCGCAAGTGAAGGCCTCGGCGCAAAGCCGGGTATTGATCCAGTGCGGTATCCAAGCCGTGATTCGCAATGGCCAGAACCCAAGGCAGCAGCGCGTTGCTGATCACATGGGTTGCGGTTCGCCCCAAGACTCCTGTCACGTTTGGCACACAATAGTGGACGACGCCATCCACCACGTACGTGGGATTGGTATGATCCGTGGGTCGGCTCGTCTCGGCCGCGCCGCCTTGGTCAATCGCGAAGTCCATCAGCAAGGCACGAGGCCGCATCGTGCGCAGGGCCTCACGCGAAACCACAATCGGCGCGCGATAGCCGGGACGATTGACGGCCAGAAGCACCACGTCGGCAAAGGTGAGCACCTTACGCACGTTGGCAGCCGTCGCGGTCAACGTGATCACCTTCCCCTGCGAGAAGCGATCGACCCGCTCTAACGCGCGCGGGTTGAGGTCCAGCGCATACACCGAAGCGCCCACACGAGCGAAGGATAAGGCGGCTTCGGTGCCAACCGAACCCACGCCAATGATGACCACCTCGGCGGGCGGAACCCCGGGCACGCCACCCAAAAGGATACCCTTGCCGCCCGCGTCATTGCGCAACAAGTGTCCTGCCAAATGAGGGGCGAAACGGCCCGCGAGCTTGCCAATGGGGTGCAGCAAGGGGAAGTACCCGTCGTCCTCTTGCACCGTCTCCAGGGCCAACACCGTGACTCGGCGTTGGATCAGGGCCTGCACCTTAGCAGGATGAGCTGAGGCCAGATGCCAAAACGCCAATACGACCTGACCTTCGTAGAAAAGGTCGATCTCTTCTTGGGTGGGACGGGCTACCTTGACCACCAACTCGCCGCGTTGTAGGGCCTCCGCGTGGCTATAGACGATCTGGGCGCCAGCCTCCCGATAAGCCTGATCGTCGAAACCGGACCCCGTACCAGCCTGGTGCTCAACAAAAACCCGGTGGCCATGCGTAGTCAATTCGTGGACGGCCACCGGGGTCAAGGCCACTCGATAATCCCCCGGTCGTAGTTCCCGGGGTACCGCGATATCCATACGACCTCCTGGGGAACCCCGTGCTATGGGGTTGTGAGCAGCAACCGCTCGATTTCATACGACCAAATAGGCAGAATACCTTGCGCGCGCAAATCTTCTTCAATCACCGGCGGGAAGTCGTGGGCCACGAACAACAACACGGCCTCCCGTTGCTCAGCCTCCGCGAGCATGCGGGCCAGTTTCACAAAACGCGCAATTTCTTTACGCGAAGGACGCACCTTTGCCTCGCCTACAATCAAGACCTCTTGCTCGCCGCGGCGACCGTGGCCATAGATGTTCACCTGGCGTTGGCGATTCTTGACAACCACGTACTTGCGCACCAACGGCTCGGTAACTTCAATGCCATATTGGGTCAGCAATTTCGGCAAAGCAATCAAAGCTCGGTTCTCTAACGTATAGCCGACCGTGTCCGAGAGCCGCTCCAGGCGCTCGCTAATGTGGGCGACCTTATCCTCCAATCGGCTGACCCGCGCGGTGAT
>JAADEP010000165.1 GCA_013153335.1 Chloroflexota bacterium | reverse complement strand
CCACCAGGCGGTAGCGAGGCAGGCCGTCGGGGTCGAGCAGCACGCCCTGGGCCGCATCCCACTTCCACTCAAACCCCGCCTTGGGGAAGGGCGGGAGCTCGGCCGCGACCTCAAGCCCTTCCCACGCAAAGGTGTCGGGGTTCCAGCGGTACAGCGCCTTGCCCTCGGGCCCGGTGATGTGCCACTGACCGTCCACCATGAGCACCTTGAAACCCTTCGGCAGCTTGGCCTTCAGCTCCTCGGGCACCACCGGCACCCACTGACCGTCCACCAGGCGGTAGCGGGGCAGGCCGTTGGGGTCAAGCAGCACGCCCTGGGCCGCATCCCACTTCCACTCAAACCCTGCCTTGGGGAGCGCGGGCAGTTGGGCCTCGGGCATGGCCTGGGTCGGGGTTGGCGCCGGAGCTGCCGCGCGACCCGCCAGTTGCAGCAAAATCCAGAGGATGATTAGCGACAAGATGACGGTCACGACCAGCTTAAAGCGGTCGAACGCCCGGGTATCTACTTGGGTGTTCATCACTTATCCTCCCTTCTTCCCGGTCGCTCGCTCGCGGGCTTGGCGCAAGATGTCTTCTTCATCCGCCAGCCGGTGGATCATCTCGCCCAAGATTTCTTTGAGCTGTTGCGGGCTGAGTTTCGCCAACTGGACGAAGGTGTAAATGCCCGCTTCGTTCAGCTTGCGCGCGATCACGGGCCCGATGCCCCGGATCTCTTTCAGGTCATCTACCCGCGACTTGGCCATCTCGGCCTTGACTTCTTCGCGGCAGCGCTCGCGCTCTTGGGCGATGGCGCGCTCCAAGCGCTCCTTGAACTGCTGGTTCAGCTGATCGATGTAGCGCTTGAATTGGGCCTCGGCCGATTGAATCTTTTGGCGCTCGCGCTCAATCGCGGCTTCCAGGTCTTGCTGGCGCTTGCGTTGTTGTTCCACCCGGGCTTGCAATTCGCGCATGCGTTGCTCGGCCTGTTCGAGCGCGGCTTCGAGCTCCCGGCAGCGTTCTTGCTGCTGGGACGAAATCTTGAGCGCGTCTTGGAATTGATGGCGTATGCGCTCGACTTCAAGGCGCATGGATTGCGCGCTTTGCTGGGCCTGGCGGAGTTCGGCCTCCAGCTTCTTGCGCCGCTCTTGCTCTTCACGCAGGACGGCCTTTTCCTGCTCCAGCATCGCGCGCACTTCGTCGACTTGGGCGCGCAGCGATTGGAGCTTGGCGCGCGCTTCCGCGAGGTCACGCTCCAACTGTTGGCAGCGTTCGCGTTCCTTCTTGAGCGCGGCTTCGACCTCGTGGTAACGCTGGTAGGCCTGGTCGACCTGGGCTTTGATTTGGTCGCGCTCTTTTTGGACTTGCGCCAACGCGGCCTGGAGTTCGTTCGCGCGCTCGCGCGCTTGTTCCAGCTCAGCCTGAAGCGCCTGCGCCCGTTGTCGCTCTTGCTCGAGCTGAGCTTGCAGCGTCTGGACCTGCTGTTGGGCTTGTTCAAGTTGGGCTTGCAGCTCTTGGGCCTGTTGTTGCGCCTGCTCGAGCTGGGCCTGCAGCGCTTGTTGCCGCTCGCGTTCGCGCGCTAAGGCCGCGTCCAGCTCTTGCTGCCAACGGCTGCGCTCCCGATCCAGCGTAAGCTGAATCTCTTCTTGACAGCGCTGGCTCGCCTCTTGGCATTTACGACGCCAATAGACCCAGTCAATGATCCATTCCACGAGCCAGCCCAGGAGCAAACCGAGCACAAAAACCAGCCATAACTGGAGCGACATCTCCCACCTCCTCGGCATCTCGATTTTATGAATTGTAACATGAATATGTGCTTTGGTTGACCTGAAGATGCGCATTTGTTCCGGGAAATCACCGGGCAGAGGCATGGAAGCTTTTTGCGCACGTCATTCGCCCGGCGGAGCATGCGCGAGGCCGCGGACGGCCCCACCCTCGACGCACGAGCCTCGGCCATGGCCTCGGTTCATAACCTCGCGAGAGCGCGCTACGCGGCCGCGTTGACCCAAGCCCAGGGCAGGGCGCGCTCCAGGCGATCCGAAACTCATCCAGTGGGGCCGGATCGCGCTCCCAACTTGGCGTAGATGCACTATAATCCCTCAAACTCGCTTTCGGAGGTGAACCGATGGTTTTGTCGCCCTTCTCGGGTCGTAAAGTCGCCGTGGTCGCGGTCGGCGGGAACGCGCTCATTCAAGATCCGAAGCACCCCGACGTATCGCATCAGTGGGACGCGGTACGGATGACCGCGAAGCACCTCGTCAACCTGGTCGAGCAAGGCTGGGACATTGTCGTCACCCACGGCAACGGCCCGCAGGTCGGCTTTATTCTGCGTCGCAACGAGCTGGCCGCGCACGAGCTGCACACCACGCCGCTGGATATGATCGTGGCCGATACCCAAGGCTCTATTGGCTACATGCTCCAACAGACGTTGGATAACGAGTTCAAGCGCCGCGGCATCCCCAAAATGGCGCTGACGTTCGTGACCCAGGTGTTGGTCGACCCGAATGACCCCGCGTTCAAGAACCCCAGCAAGCCGATTGGCCGTTTCTTGAGCCGAGAAGAAGCCGAGCAGTTCGCGGCCCAGGGCTGGCACGTGGTCGAGGATGCCGGGCGGGGTTGGCGCCGGGTGGTGCCGTCGCCCGAGCCGATCGAGATCATCGAAGAGCACGCGATTCGCGACGCGGTCCGGCAAGGCTGGGTCGTGGTCGCGGTCGGCGGGGGTGGCATCCCGGTGGTGCGGAACGCCAAAGGCGAGCTGCGCGGGGTCGCCGCAGTGATCGACAAAGACCGCGCCAGCGGCTTGCTCGCGACGCGCATCCACGCGGACCTGTTCCTCATCGCCACCGCGGTGCCCAAGGTCGCGCTCAACTTCGGCAAGCCGAATCAAGTGGACCTGGACCGCATGACCGTGAGCGAAGCCAAGCGCTACATGGCCGAAGGGCACTTCGCGCCCGGGAGCATGTTGCCCAAAGTCCAGGCGACCGTGCGGTACGTCGAAGTCACGGGAAATCCGGCCATTATCACCGATTTGGCGAGCATGGCCGACGCGGTGCATGGCCGAGCCGGCACGTGGATCCTGCCTGGCTAAACGCGCAAGTCTATACTAACGGGGAAGGGTACGGTGGTGCGTTGGATCTCGAACCCCAGCGGCGTGGCTCGGCTACGGGCGTGGCATCGCGCCTGGCCCCGGGTTTGGCTTGGGTTCGCGCTGGTGCTCGTGCTGGCCGGGGGCGGCCTCACGGGTTGCGGGCCCAAACCCGGCCCCCTGCCAACGCTGCTAACATGGCCCCCTTCGGCAACGCCCGCACCGCCTTCGGCTACACCGCAGCCTACGGCCACGCCGCGCCCTTCCCCCACGCCTGAGCCCAGCCCAACGCCGGCTTCGCCCACGCCCGCGCCCCCAACGGCTCCCCCAACCCCGACGCCAGACCACCCCGACACCGCACAGCGGCATCGATTGCGGGCGCAATATTTGCCCGAGATCCAACGGGTTTTGATCACGCACACTATTACTTACACCAACACAACCGGCAAAACGCTGCGCCAATTGCCTTTGGTCGTCCCTCCGTTACAATACAGCACGTTCCTCTTCGAATCCGTGGACATTGAGGGGCACAACGTCTATCCCCAGGTCGACGTCCCGACCTTAACATGGACCTTTGCCCTGCCCCGGCCCCTGGCTGCGGGCGAGACCATCCACCTGAAGCTGCAATATCAACTGGTGCTCAAACCGCTGCGTCGCCGTTCAGCGGATACTGCCCGGCCCATGGTTTTCGGCTATGCTGCCCAACAAACCAATCTGGTGGATTGGTACCCCTTTGTGCCCGCCTACGACCGGGAGCGGGGTTGGATCGTGCGCCGCGCGTGGCCGTTCGGCGAGTTCCTGGTCTATCCGCAAATGTCCGTGTACGTCGATTTCACCTACCCCGCGCACTGGAAGGTGGCCACCAACATGCAACTCGAGCCGTGCCCGGAGCGCCACGCCGGGCGGCTGTGCGGCACCCACGTCGGGCGCGGGTTGGTCCTTTCGCTGAGCCCTTATTACCAGGTTCACTCGCACACCATCGCCCTCCCTCGGCGCTCTACGCCCGTGCATATCGAGGTCTATGCCTTTGGCGGAATGGACGAGGCGGCCCTCCGGGTCCTAACCCATGCCCAGCAAGCCTTGACCGACTTCTCGCGTTGGTTCGGCCCTTATCATCGAGATCGGCTCCAGGTTGTGGTCGCGGCCTTCCCCTTTAGTATGGAGTACGATGGTTTGGTCTTTGTGCGTAAGACGTACTGGGACGCGCCGTCCGCGGGGCTGGACGCGTTGACGGTGCACGAAATCGCGCATCAGTGGTGGTTCGCGCAAGTGGGCAACGATCAGGCGCTTCACCCCTGGATGGATGAGTCGTTGGCCACGTTCAGCGAATGGCTATACTTGCGCCACCGGGCGCCCGACCGCCTGGCCTGGTGGGATACAGGCCGTTGGAACGGTCAGAAGCCCCGCGGGTATATAGATGGCGCGATTTATGACTACTCCAGCATGCTCACCTATCGCGAGGCAGTGTATCACCGCGGGGCCATGTTTTGGCGCGCGGCCTACGAAGCTTTGGGCGAGGCCGAACTGGTGAAGCTGCTGAGCCGTTACGTCCAAGAGCACCAGGGCCAAATCGCGTGGCCCCACGACCTGCTCGATCCCTTGGCGCGACAGTGGCCCCAAGCGCCCTGGGACGCGTATTTCCGCCATCCACCCCAACCTTAAGAAAAAACCGCGGCGGACTGACAGGCCCGCCGCGGCATGCGTTGGAGCTGTAGGCGTTTTTAGCCGCCGACTTGGGGCAGGTCTTCCAAGGCCTTGCGGATTTCCTCGTCGGGATAGTGGTAATCTTCGAGCTCGCCCTTGAGGTACTTGTCGTAGGCGGCCAAGTCGAAGTGGCCGTGGCCCGAGAGGTTGAAGAGAATGACCTTCTTCTCGCCCGTGCGCTTGGCGGCCAAGGCCTCGTCGATAGCCACCCGCACCGCGTGGGCGGATTCGGGCGCGGGCACGATGCCTTCAGACCGGGCGAACAGCACGGCAGCCTCGAAGGTCGGCACTTGGGGCACGGCCACGGGATGAATGTAGCCGGCTTCGACAAGCGCGCTGATGGTGGGGGCCATACCGTGATAGCGCAACCCGCCCGCGTGGATGGGTGGCGGCATGAAGGTGTGGCCCAAGGTGTGCATCTTGATGATGGGCGCCATGCGCGCGGTGTCGCCGTAGTCGTACGTGTACTTCCCGCGTGTCAAGGTCGGAGCCGCCGTGGGTTCGACCGCGACAAAGCGGGTGTTCTTGCCTTCGGTGAGGTTGTAGTAGAGGAAGGGGTAAGCCAAACCCGCGAAGTTCGAGCCACCGCCAACCGCACCAATGATCACGTCGGGATATTCGCCGGCCATATCCATCTGTTTCAGGGCTTCCAAGCCAATGACGGTTTGGTGCAGCAATACGTGATTCAGGACCGAACCCAAGCTGTACTTCTTCTTGCCGCCCGAAGTCGCGGCCGCTTCCACAGCTTCGGAGATCGCGATCCCCAACGAACCCGGGTTGTCAGGGTCCTCGGCCAGGATCTTACGCCCGAATTCGGTGCGGTCGGTTGGGCTTGGGAAAACCTGAGCGCCGAAGATTTCCATCAAGATGCGGCGGTAAGGCTTTTGATAGTACGAGACCTTGACCATATAGACTTCCAGGTCGAGGTCAAAGAAGTTGGTGGCCATCGCGAGGGCCGAACCCCACTGCCCCGCGCCGGTTTCGGTCGTCAAGGCTTGCGTGCCTTCGACTTTGTTGTAATAGGCCTGAGCGACCGCGGTATTGGGCTTGTGACTCCCAGAGGGCGAAACACCTTCGTATTTGTAGTAGATGTGAGCCGGCGTATCCAGAGCCTTCTCGAGGCGGCGCGCCCGAATCAAAGGCGTAGGCCGCCAGAGGCGATAAATTTCTCGCACCGGTTCGGGGATATCGATGTAGCGGTCCGTGCTGACCTCTTGCGCGATCAGCGCCTTAGGGAAGAGGACTTCGAGGAAATCTGGGGTAACAGGTTCACGCGTGACCGGATGCAAGGGCGGTGGGAGCTGCACGGGGAAATCGGCCAAGATGTTGTACCACTGCTTGGGAAGATCTTGTTCCGAGAGCAGATAGCGGAAGTTATCCGACATGGCAGGACCTCCTGAATAAGGATGATAGACCAAAGCGAGCGGGTCGAAAACACAAAAGCGCCCCGTCCCTCATGGGGACGGGGCGCCGAACGTCCCGCGGTGCCACCCCAGTTAGGCGTAAGCCCGATTTGGGGCCACGCCTCACCTCAACTCGGTACAGGACGCATGGATAGGACATACGCCCGATACCGGGGCCCGTTAACGGGGGCCAAGCGGCTCAGACTACTTAGCCCGTGCGAGGCTGTTCGTCCTGCGGCTCCGAGGCCCATTCGGTGCCGGCGTACGCACCGGGCTCCCACCTACTCCCGGCTCTCTGGGGCGCCGTTTCGGCACCTACTCGCCCTCATCCTCGCCTTTCCCTTACGGAATTTGCGCCCAATTCTACTGCTCCCCCCGCCCGCTGTCAAGCTTTTGCGAGCTAGAGGGTGCAGGCAAATCTTGTCGAAGCCCATGCCGCGGGCGGCGGAACCTACGCTGGCCTGCCCGCCCTGCCCCGCGGGCGGCCAAATCCGCCCGCTAGGGAGCAGGCCGGCGCGCTCAACGTCGCCGCGTGATGTATGCCCACGCGCGTAGCACACATGATGGCCTCTTGAGCGAGCGCTACGTTTATCCAGAGATTGACACCGGGATGCTGTTATCCACAGGTCCGACCCGCGCAGCTCCTCCTGAGGTTGAAAGAGACGGGATGCCCATCCCACCATCGAGAGCCTTTTCGATTTTCGCCTGACTTGTGGTATGGCCTCGGGTCTTCCCCAGGCCAACTCGAGCTGCTTGTAGATTGCACTGTCATCATGGGCTAGGTCAAGGCGAGCCCAGCCCCTGCCTCAGCCACAAGCCGATTCGTCGGCCTTCGGCCCGGCATGCGCCGAGGCTCAAACCGGGGCGCCGGATTCGGCGCCCCAAGCGCGCACGGGGTTCGGGCTGGGGTCACGCGGGTTTGTGTTTGAGCGCGGCCTGGGCCGCGGCCAGCCGCGCGACGGGCACCCGGAAGGGCGAACAGCTCACGTAATTCAGGCCGATGAGGTGGCAGAATTCGATGCTGTCCGGATCGCCGCCGTGCTCGCCGCAAATGCCCACTTCCAGGTCGGGCCGGGCTTCGCGGCCCTCGCGCACCGCGACGCGCATCAGCCGGCCCACGCCCTCCCGATCGATGGTCTGGAAGGGGTTGCGCTGCAGCAGGCCTTCTTCGATGTAATGCGCGAGGAAGGACCGCTCCGCGTCGTCGCGGCTGAAGCCAAAGGTCATTTGCGTGAGGTCGTTGGTACCAAAGGAGAAGAATTCCGCGACCTGCGCGATCTCGCCCGCGGTCAGGGCCGCGCGCGGGATTTCGATCATGGTGCCGAACTTGTACGGGAAATTCACCCCGCGCTCTTTCATCACCTGCTGCGCGACGGCCTCGAGCCGCGGCTGGATGAACTTGAGTTCGTTGACGTGGCTCACCAGCGGGATCATGACCTCAGGCTTGACCTCGATCCCGCGCGAGGCCGCGTTGGCCGCGGCTTCGAAGATCGCGCGCACTTGCATCTCCACGATCTCGGGCCGCAGCACGCTCAAGCGCACCCCACGCAAACCCATCATGGGGTTGCTCTCGTGGAGCGCCCGTACCCGCGCCAGCAGGGCTTCTTTCTCCGCCAGGCCCTGGGTTTCGCCCCGGGCCTTGAGCCGCGCAATCTCTTCGATCAGCTGCTCTAGCGAGGGCAAGAACTCGTGCAGCGGCGGGTCCAGCAGCCGGATGATCACCGGATAGCCATCCATGGCCTCGAACAAGCCCTCGAACACCTGCCGCTGGTACGGCAGGAGCTGCTCCAAAAGCACCCGGCGCTCTTCGTCGGACTCGGCCAGGATGAAGCGCTGCACGATGGCCAGCTGGTCGGGCGCGAAGAACATGTGCTCCGTGCGGGCCAGGCCGATGCCTTTCGCGCCATAGCGCCGCGCGCGCAGCGCGTCCTCCTTGCTGTCCGCGTTGGCCCAGACCTCCAGCCCGCGCGTGGGCCAGCCTTCGGGACCCTGGCGCATGCCGGGCCGCGCCGCGATCTCATCGGCCCAGTCCAGCAGCGTGAGCAGATCGGTCTGCTCTTCGAGCTCGGGCTTGACCGTGGGCAGCTGGCCCAGAAAAACCTCGCCCGTGCTCCCGTCCAGGGAGATCCAATCGCCCTCGCGCACGATGACGTCGTCCGCGATCATGCGTCGGCGCTTGAGGTCGATGCGCAGCCCGCTCGCGCCCACCACCGCGGGGATGCCAAACTGGCGCGCGACCACGGCCGCGTGGCTGGTCGCGCCGCCTTCGCTGGTCAAGATGCCCTGGGACGCGATCATACCGTGGACGTCGTCGGGCTTGGTGAAGGGGCGCACCATGATGACGGGCACGCCCTCTTCCTTGGCCATGCGCTCGGCCGTATCCGCGTCGAAATACACCCGGCCCACGGCTGCGCCCGGCGACGCGGGCACGCCTTTGGCAATGAGCAGGTCCTCCCGGCGGGCCTGCTCGAGCGCTTCGGGCGGGAACTGGGGATGCAAGAGCGCGTCGACCTGGTCGGGGTGGATGCGCAACACGGCCTCTTCGCGCGAAATCAAGCCCTCGTTGGCCATATCCACGGCAATCTTGACCGCCGCGCGTGCGGTGCGCTTGCCCGTGCGGGTTTGAAGCATCCACAGCTTGCCCCGCTCGATGGTGAACTCAATATCCTGCATGTCGCGGTAGTAGCGCTCGAGGCGGTCCACAATGTCGAGGAGCTGCGCATACACCTGGGGCAACTCTTCGGCCATCTTCTGAATGGGCGACGGCGTGCGGATGCCCGCGACCACATCCTCGCCCTGCGCGTTGAGCAGATACTCGCCCCAAATCTCCTTCTCGCCCGTGCTGGGGTTGCGCGTGAACGCGACGCCCGTCCCGCTATCCCAGCCCATGTTGCCAAAGACCATGGCCACGATGTTGACCGCGGTGCCCAGGTCGTCGGGGATGCCAGCCTCGCGGCGGTAGTCCTGCGCGCGCTTGCTGTTCCACGAGCGGAAGACGGCCTCGACCGCCAGGCGCAGCTGCTCGTACGGGTCTTGCGGGAAGTCCTGGCCGGTGAAGGCCTGGACCACGGCTTTGTAACGTTCGACCAATTCGCGCAGCGCGGCCGCGTCCAGGTCGGTGTCTTCCTTCGCGCCCTTTTGGTGCTTGAGGACCTTGAGCACGTTCTCAAACGCGTCCTCGGGGATGCCGAGGACGATGGAACCGTACATCTGGATCAGCCGACGGTACGCGTCGTACACAAAGCGCTCGTCCCCGGTGAGCGCGATCATGCCCTGGGCCGAAACGTCGGTCAGGCCCACGTTGAGCACGGTATCCATCATGCCGGGCATGGAAACCTTGGCCCCCGAGCGCACCGAGACCAAAAGGGGCTTCTCTGGGTCGCCGAAGCGCTTGCCCGTCTGGGCTTCCACGTCCTTGAGGGCCTCCAGTACCTGGTCCCACAGGCCGGGCGGGAGCTGCTCGTCGTGGCTGAGGTAATAGCGGCACGCCTCGGTGGTGATGGTAAACCCTGGGGGCACGGGCAAGCCCGCGTACGTCATTTCGGCCAGGCCTGCCCCTTTGCCGCCCAATACCGAACGGATGGCCTCGGGATCGTCGCCGACCTCTTGCTTGAGCAAAGGCAGATCTTGAAACCGATACACCCAACGTTTCGTCGTCATGATGCACCCTCCCGAAACACATGGGGTCGGCAGCAGCGGGCTCTCTTCCCCGATCCTTCCGAACGTCTGCCCAAAGGACGTCGCCGTCAGGTCGTGCAGACGGTATCCGGCTACGCGGCGGGCCCAAAACGTACAGTGGCCCGCTCGCGCGGGCCACTGTTTCAGGCGGTTTACTCTTCGACCGGCGTGCCGATCTCGAGGACTTTATCCTCAGCACTCGGCGGACGGCCTAAAGGCATGTCCTTCTTGACCACGAGCCGTTCGTAAAGGATGGACTGCTCCCAATTGCCACCGCCGAGGATGTCGTTGCCTTTCTCGTTGGGGCTGGGTCGGTAGGAACCGGCCAGGATGTCCTCGTAGGTCTCCAGGCTCAGGCTCGCGTTGGAACCGCCTTCCACCGCAGCCTTGTTGTGGCACACGGTGCATTGGATGGAGCCCTCGTAGAACGTGTTCGGCTGGGTGAACAAGGGCAACACGTCGTCCTCGAACGTGGCCTGGCACGTCTTGCCGTCCAGGTCGGTGAACGTGAACGGCTCATCCTTGGGCATACCCGCGTTCACCCACGCGCCGAGCACATCCACGGCGTACGCGCGGCATTTGGGCGTAGCCGCCTCACCCGGCTCGGGCGTGGGCATGGGCGTCGGGGTCGGTTCGGGCGGCAACGTCGCGGGGGGCAACGTCGGGATGGGCGTGTGCACCGCGCGGGCGAAATCCGGCGCGCCCATCATGCCGCACCCCGTTACCCCCAAGGCCATCAGCAGGCCCAGCACAACCAGGAGTATCCATTGCTTGCGCTGCATGACTGGCTACCTCCTCCTTCCGGCCTATTTCTGGCCCTGCAAGACGTGGCGGACGTAGTTGATCACGTCCCACCGGTCTCGCACGGTCAGGCTTTCCCGCATGGGGGGCATGTTGGGCGTACCGTTGGTCACAAAGAGGAACATCCCCGCGTCGTCGAGCGCGCTCGCGGTCAGGTCGGCGGGCTGCATGTCGAATTGGGCCATGTACCCATCGCCCTTGCCCTGCGGACCGTGGCACACCGCGCAGTGGATGTCGTACAGCACCTTGCCGCGCTCCAGCGAGACCTCATCCGCGGGCACTGGGTTCACCGGCGGCACGTACTGCACGTAGTCGGCCATAAACGGCACCGACTCGGCCGGGATGGGCAACGGGTCTTCCATGGGTCGGAAGGAGGGCTGGTCCTCCATCATGCTGATCCAGTCCACCTTGATGATTTCATAGGTGAACAGCAACCCCACGATCGCGGGGGCACCCAGCAACGTCAGGATGACGAGTAAGCGTAGCCCTTTCATACGAACACACCCTCCGTTTCCTTGGCCTCGCGCGCGCCCATGGCTTTGAGGGCCTGCAAAGCCCGTTGGCCGATCTCATGGGGCGCCTGGAAGAAGACCGCGATGGCGCTGTCGCTCACTGCAGGGTGATAGACCCGCTGCTCGCCAAAGATGGGCACAGGCGGGAGGAGCGATTCCACCAACACGCCGATGAAGGTGGCGATGAGCAGGCCCAGCATGGTGAGCTCAAAGAGCAACACCAGGCTGGGCGGGATCGCGAACAGCGGCATCCCGCCGACGTACAGGGGGTAAAGGGCCGCGGTCCCGTGGGTGAAGAACAGGCCTGAGAGAAAGCCCAGGAACGAGCCTACGAGGCCATACTTGGGCACCGCGGTGAAGATGCGAGGCCGACCCAAGATGCTGCTGGCAATCGGGACGCCCGATTGCACCTGCATGTGCTCGTCGTCGATGCCGAGCTCCCGCAGCTTATCCAGCGCGGGCGGCACCTGCTCCATATCGTCAAACAACGCCATATACATGCGCGGCGCGTAACGGCTGTAATACTCGCCTGCCATAGCCCGGCCTCCTTAGTCCAAGGACTCCAAGTCGCTGACCGCGGGCACCACCGTCTTGCCGATGCGGCGCCACGTGTG
>JAADEP010000030.1 GCA_013153335.1 Chloroflexota bacterium | reverse complement strand
CGATTGCCCCCTCACCGCCCGGTACGCCCGAGTTTATGCGGGTCGAAATCCAGTATTTCGACCACCAGGCCGGCGCGCAACAAGCCCAGGCCTTGCTCAAACTTCCGCCTACCGTGTTTCGTAACCAAGAAGGCTGGGCCATCGAGGTCATCACTCGCATGGGCACCCACGATGTCACCCACGTGGATGCTCCGTACCATTACAACAGCACGATTCAAGGCCAACCCGCGCCCACGATCGACGAGCTGCCCCTGGAGTGGTTCTTCCAAGACGGGGTCGTGCTCGATATGACTCACAAAGCCGACGGCGATCCTATCACGCAAGAAGAAGTGCAGCAGGCCCTTGCGCGTATCGGCTATACGCTTAAACCCCTGGACATCGTGCTGATGTATACGGGCCGAGACCAATATTATCACTCGCCGGATTACGTATACCGCGGACCTGGGGTTACGCCCGAAGCCACGCGATGGCTATACGACCAAGGCGTCCGGGTGATGGGCATTGATGCTTGGTCGTGGGATGAGCCCCTCGACCGCCAAGCTCGCAAAGCTCTGATGGCCGGCGGCAAACCGGGCATCTTCTGGGCCGCGCACCAACTTGACCTGCCTTACGCCCAAATCGAGCGCCTGGTCAATTTGGGCGAGTTGCCGCCCTTTGGGTTCAAGGTCGCGTGTTTCCCGCTTAAAATCCACCGGGGGAGCGCCGGCCCGGCTCGTGTGGTCGCGATCTTGCCCGACGAGGCGGAGGAAGCGACCGCGTAGCCCAAACGCACGCCCCAAGTCGCCAACCGCGCGTCGCGCGGGCCACGACACGCCAACCGGCCTTCCGGAAAGCGCCGGCGCGTTGGGGCGCGTCTATGGCGGCGCCCCGGCTTGGAGGCGTGCAGGCCGGCGGAAGCCCGCGAAAGCTTCGCGCTACAGGCCGAACGGGATTGCCGGGAGGTGCTATGAAGATCCTGATCGCGCTAACGTACTATCGACCCCATACCAGTGGCTTGACCATCTATGCGGAACGCCTGGCCCGCGCACTCGTGCAATTGGGCCACTCGGTTACGGTGCTGACATCCCAGTATGACAAAACCCTGCCGCGCCAAGAAGTCATGGACGGCGTTCAAGTGGTCCGAGTGCCGGTGCTCATGCGGGTGAGTAAGGGCGTTATTCAACCCACGCTCGGCATCGAGGCCACGCGACAAATCTTGGCCCACGATGTGGTCAACCTGCACCTACCCCAATTCGACGCGGCAGGCATGGCCTTGCGCGGTCGCTTGTTCCGGCGCCCCACCGTGATCACGTATCATTGCGATGTTAAGCTCCCGCCAGGATGGTTCAACCGCGTCGCAAACTTCGCGGTCCACGTCATGGACCATCTCGCAGCGACCTTCGCGCACCAGATTGTCACCTACACGCAAGACTACGCGGACCACTCGCCCTACTTGCGACGATACCGGCACAAACTGACGACCATCCTTCCTCCTGTGACCCTTCCCCCAGCAACGCCTGAAGCCATCCGCGCGCTTCGCGAGCGTTTCAACCCTCAAGGCCGCCGCCCGGTGATCGGGATGGCCGCGCGGCTAGCGGCCGAAAAAGGCGTCGATGTCCTGCTCCGGGCCCTGCCGCGCATTTTGGAGGTCTTCCCCAACGCTTTGGTTTGGTATGCCGGCCCGTATGAAAACGTCCTGGGCGAAGAGGCCTATCGAGAGCAGGTATTGCCGATCGCGCGACAATTCGAGGCCCAGGGACACTGGCGGTTCTTAGGGCTGCTTTCGCCCGAAGAAATGGCCGCGTTTTACCCCAATTTGGATGTCTTGGTCCTCCCGAGCCTCAATTCGACCGAGAGTTTCGGCCTCGTCCAAATTGAAGCCATGATGAACGGCGTGCCGGTTGTCGCGTCCAACCTGCCTGGCGTACGGCAGCCTGTCCGCATGACGGGCATGGGCGAAATCGCGGAAGTCGGCGACCCCGAAAGTTTGGCCCAAGCGGTTATTCGCGTCCTCCAACACCCTGAACGATATCGCGGGGATCCGGAAGAAATTCGGCGCAGGTTCGCGCCGGAGAACACGGCCCGCGCCTATCTGCAACTGTTCGAACGCCTACAACAGGCCCTACGAGGCGGACCGTCTACAGTAAACCCGTGAGCAGCTCCGCCAATTCCAAGGCCGCGACACCTTCTGCACACCGGTACCTAGATATGGGGGTGATTTGCCCCTCAGGCAACTTTACGTCCCATTTCGCCGCGCGTAAGGAAACTCGCATTAGGAAACAAAATGCAGCGGGGCGAACAGGCCAGAGGGCATACGCACCGAGCGAGGCTGACAAGGGAGTACCTCAAAAGGGCCCCAATTCCTGACAGCTTGAAGCGAAAGGGCTCTAAATTCGTTTATGCGGTGTTTACCTAGAGCAAGGGGCCTCTCGGCAGGATTCTTTAACATTCCCAAACCTTAAATCCCCGAGCATTTTTAGATTTGGCCGGCCAAGCACCCCGGCCTGGAAGGCGGGTTTTCGGTAAAATGGGGACGCCATCGCCCAAGACCGTGATTTGTACCCCTAACGAAAACGAGCCCCGTACCTCAGCAGCGCCCTCACTAGCGGGGAGGACGGTTCGGTCTGCGGACACCTTGGTGGAGGGGAATCTGATGATCACCGAAACACCAGCCGTTGTTACAAACCTGGAACAACCGGATGTGGCTTGGCGCACTTTGCTCGCCCAACTGCGCCGTGAATTGCCTCGGGAACAATTCGAAAAGCTCCGAAACACCCGCGGCATCGCCTGGGAAGCGGATCAGTTGCGGGTCGCGGTGCCCTCACCCCAGGGGCTTGAGTGGTTGCAGAACCGGTTACGCCCCCTGGTCGAACGGAAACTCCAGCTGATTTTCGGCCTTCCCCAAGGCCGGGTGGACTTCGTGCTCGCCCCTCGGACGGGCGCGTCCGCGGCCGGACGCCTCGAGCCAAAGGCAACCTTGCCTCCGGATGACGATGACGCGTTGGCGGACGAGGCCGAGCCGCGGGTTTCGCAAACGACACAAGCCCGAGCTGCAGGACCTTGGCCGCGCGTAAACCCATTGGATGCCGATCCCATGGCTCTCAATCTCATCCCAGAATACACGTTTGAAACCTTCGTTGTGGGCACGAACAATCGCATGGCCCACGCGGCCAGCCGAGCCGTTGCGGACAAACCCGGGGTGTACAATCCCCTCTTCATCTATGGGGGGGTTGGCCTGGGAAAAACGCACCTGTTGCATGCCATTGGCCATCGAGCCCTTGAACACGGGTACCGCGTGCTTTATGTATCCGCCGAAGACTTTGTCAACGCGTTCATCGAAGCGATTCAAACCAACACCGTGCGAGACTTTCGGGCGCGCTATCGGGAAGTGGATATCCTACTGGTGGATGACATTCAGTTCATCGCGGGCAAAGAACGCTCCGAGAGCGAGTTCTTCCACACGTTCAATGCGCTTTACAACCGAGGTCGGCAGCTGGTATTGAGCTCCGACCGTCCGCCCAAGGCATTGCGGTTGCTTGAAGAACGTCTGCGCTCGCGCTTCGAAGGCGGGCTGATGGCCGACATCCAACCACCCGACTTTGAAACCCGCATCGCGATTCTGGAGCGCAAGGCCCAACGCATGGGCGTGACCCTGCCTCGCGAGGTCGCGGAGTTCATTGCCCAGCACTTGCGCTCGAACGTGCGCGAGCTAGAGGGCGCGCTCAAACGGCTGATCTCATATTGCGAAGTCTGGAACCAACCGCTCACCCTAGAGACCGCGCGCAACGCGCTCGCGGACATCATTCCCCAACGGCGCCCACGGCCCACGGCTGAGGCCGTTTTGGACTTGGTCGCGCGCACGTACGACGTTTCCGTCGAGGACCTCAAGGGGAAGCGCCGCTCCCGGCGTATAGCGTATCCGCGGCAGGTTGCGATGTATTTACTGCGCAACGAAGTAGGCCTCTCGTGGCCCCAGATTGGCGAGCTTCTAGGTGGCCGCGATCACTCCACCGTGATGCATGGCTACCGTAAGATTGAAGAGCAAATTGCCCAAGACCCTATGCTGCGCCGGGAGATTCGGGAAATTCAAGAGCGCTTAAATCAACTCTAAGGCGCCCCACTTTCCATCCCTATAGAACAAGCGTCCCTACAAGTCAGTGCCCTGATTTGTCTCGCCGGAGCCGGGCAGCTCCGGCGAGTTGCATGATTCACTCATAGCAAGAGGCTAAGAACGCGGTTCCAGACACCATTTAGAGCGAAATTTATCCTTTCGAGAACCCTGGCCCAAAACATATCCTTCCGCAAGACTCATACCCTTCCCTATGGAAGAAGTGGCGTATGAGGCAATAGCGAAAGCGATTTGCTTGTATAATTATGGGCGATCTTAACCCAGCTCCTAGCTGAAGCATATTTTATGCTATCTTTGTAAAGATGCAAGCGTGGATATACAGCGCTAAAGGCAAAACCTGCTGGTTTGTCGCTTATAGGAGGCCGAAAGATGAATAAACATTTTCCATTGTCATTACCGCAATTTGGAACAATCTCTGTCTTCTCGTTTGCCATCCTCGCTTATATGTTCCTGGGTTGTTCGTCCATGTTGCGAATGCGCGAAGTGTTTGAGGGCAGTGATGCATGGGTACGAGAACTCACGCGAGGCATGACCATCACTCCAGAGTATCCTCCCAATCGTGTGGTGACTGCGGGTGAACCATGGGAGTTCGTATTACGTATCACGAATCAAGGGCCCCACGAGCCTCATCTACATTTGATTTGGGTTGAAGTCGTCGACCCTGAAGAACCAGTGGCTTGGTCTTGCCAAATTTTGGATGCTGAAGTTGAGAAAGTCAAAAAAGGAGAAACTTACTACCTTTTCTTCTTGCGTCCACAGAAATTGGCCCAAGGCTCAACGGTCGAGACCCATCTGCAATGTACTTTAATGCAGCCAGGGACCTATGAGATTTTATGGGGCGCAGAGCTAGAGGAAAGCGGCATTTCTTTCTTTACTGACATCGTCACTTTACAAGTACGCTAGTGAACCATTCGACCCTGGCCCATGCCTCACGGTATAATGGCCGGGCATGGTTGGAGGATGGGGTATGCGACTTCGGGCAATAAGGGGAAAGCGACGTTGGGCTGGGCTCGGGCTTGGCCTCGCGCTGATGATGTTCCTCTACGCGGCTGGGGCCGGTTACGCACAGGACCCCAATCCTTTGGCTTCGCCCACGTTCGACGGTCCCTATATCATCGTGACCGGGAACGAGGAGCCCCAGATCAATGTCCGAGCCGGGCCGAGTGTGGATTATGACTCGATCGGCGTGCTGGTCGTAGGCCAACGCGCCCGCGCGTTGGCGCGAACGCAGAACTGGGTTCAGATTGAATACCCTGGCGGTCCAAACGGCACGGGCTGGGTGTTCGCCCCCCTGGTCCGTATCGAAAACGGCCTGCCGCCCCTGGTCACCCCGCCGCCGACGCCAACGCCTGAGTTCGTCCCGACGACGGACCCGACCTTGGCGGCCCAATACGATTTGGGTGTAACGCAAACGCCCTTGCCGACGTTCACGCCGCCCCCGTCATTGGTCATCCCCACCTATCCGCCACCCCCGCGGCCGCTGAGCGACCGTTTCCCGATGGCGATGGTGATCCTCAGCCTCTTTGTGCTGGGCGGTTTGGGGATGGTGATCTCCTTCCTGCAGGATCGATAACCCATGGATGCGTCGTTATCGCTTGGTCTTAAGCTCGCACTTTTGGGCGCTGGCGTGGGCCTGCTATGGGATCTCATCGCCATGGCCATTGTCCAGGGGGACGTGCGCGCGGTCGCTCGCTGCGAAGCGTGCGGCGCGCGCGTAGGCTGGACCGCACGCTGGCGCGCGTGCCCGGTTTGCGGCCATCGACCCCGGCGCCCGTGGGTCTTGGCCGGGTTGTTGGCCGGGGTGAGCGCTTTACTCCCCTGGATAGGGCGTTGGCCGGTGCTCGCGCTGTGGCCGGTCACCGCTTGTTTTATGCTGCACGCGGTCATCGATTGGGACGCTCGATTGGTCTACATACCCCTCGTGGCCGTCTCGTTGCTGCTTTGTGGCGTCATTGGCGTGGGGATGCACGGATGGGCGCGCACCGCGTGGGGCTTGGTCGGCGGCGCGGTCCTCATGTTGCTGCTTTATATCTTGGGGATGGGGTTCGTCCGCTGGCGCGGCTTGGGCGATGAACCGGGCTTGGGCTTCGGCGATGTATGGTTGGCCGCGCTTGTGGGCGTCGTCTTGGGGTGGCCGGGCGTGATCGCGGGGTTGTTCCTCGGCGCGATGCTCGCGGGTGTTTATGCCCTGGGTTTGGTGTTGTATCACGCGGTGCGGCATCGTCGCTGGATCGGCGAACACCCCATTCCCTATGGGCCGTTTTTGTTGCTCGGGGCTTGGCTTTTGCTCTTGGGGAAGGGCGGCTAAGCGCCCGAGGTCGCAGGAGGCGCTTCCTATGCTTTGGCAGCGGGTCGTCGTCGCGCTCATCGGGCTACCCGTGCTCATCGGCTTGGTGTTCGGGCCGGTGTCTGTGTTCACGGTCGTGGTCGCGCTCGCGCTGCTGGTGGCTGCGTGGGAATTTCAGCATTTGACCCCACGAACGGTACGGCTACCCACATGGGCGGTGGTGGCCGGGACCGCGCTGCCTTTGTTCGCGTGGGGCGTAACCCTGCGCCCAGGCGAAGGCCTAGTGACCGGGCTGGGGCTCGCGGTTTTGGGCCTGGTGCCCGTAGCGTTGGTGGCCTACGAGCGCGGGCACGACGGAGCGGCTTCGGGTTTGGTCTACGCGGTCTTCGCGGCGGTCTATTTCGGCGTCGTCGGTGGCTTTCTGATCGGCCTGCGGGCCCAGGCAGGGGCCTGGGCTTGGCTTTGGGCCCTGAGCACGGTGTGGGTCAACGACTCCATGGCCTATTTCGTCGGCCGCGCATGGGGACGGCACCGCTTGAGCCCCCGACTCAGTCCCAAAAAGACATGGGAGGGCTTCCTTGGTGGTGTTGTGGCCGCGGTGGCCTATGGTATGGCATTCCCTGCCTTGGTGCAGGGGCTGGGCGCCGCGTGGGGCCAGGTGAGCTGGGGGACCCGGGTGAGCCTACCGTTGGCTTTGGCGCTGCTTACGCCCCTCGGTGACCTGGCCGAAAGTCTGTTCAAGCGGTCGGTCGGGGTGAAGGACTCGGGGCATTGGCTGCCGGGCCATGGGGGCATTTTTGACCGCATTGACGCGTGGCTTTGGGCCGGGGTTTTGGCCTATTGGCTCTTGGTTTGATCCAGGGCAGAGGACGGGTCTTGGGGTTGCTCCCTTGTGTATTGAGCCCAAAACGCGGCTTCGATGGTACGCCAGTGCTTGCCGATCGCGCGACGGTACCACGTAACCAAGATCGCTTCGCGCTCTTCGGGCGAAAGGCGCCACGGATACCAACTGCGATGCAGACGTCGGATAACCGGATATAACGTCAGGGCAACGCTTACAGAGATGTTGTAACTCTCTGTGAACCCAAACATAGGTAGGCGCAGGTACAGATCCGCGTGTTCGAGGGCATACTCGCTCAAGCCCTTCAATTCGTTGCCGAAGAAAAACGCCAAAGGCCGATCAAGGGGGATGGTTTCCGGTGAATACCCTGGCCGATGCGGTGAAGTCGCGACCAGGCGATATCCTCGGCGACGCAGGTCGTGCATCGCGCGTTCGGTATTGTTGCTGTCGGCCGCGCGGTAGCGGTGCAAGTCTAACCATTTATTCGCGCCCAAGGTTACGTCAGGATTCAGACGGTATTCGTTCCAGTTTTCCAGAATGTATACTTCCTGCACGCCAAGCAGCTCAGCGGTACGCAAGGTCGCGCTCGCGTTTTGGGGCTGATAAATATCCTCCAACACCAAGGTAACATAGCGAGTACGCCAAGGTAACACCTCTTGCATGCGCTGCTTTTTATGTTCGGTTACGAATTGGGCCAAAAACTGCAACAAGGCGCGACGTTGCGGTTGGGGAAGCGTGCGCGGATCGACACCGGGCTGGGTCACGTGGCATCTCCTGAAGATGAAGCTTAGCTAACCTAGCTTTCTGGGAAGAGATTTGTTGTAAGAAAACTTACACACGTAGGGCAACGAACAAAACGGTAGAAGCTGTAAATACTTTGAACAAAGAGCAAGCTCATGGCCACAAGACGCAGCCATGACCCCGGTTGGCTTAGCAACACCAGAGGAATATATAAAAGCATCAAAAGGCTCCCCGAGACCAACAGCTCTATCGCGAGCCAGACCAAAGCTATACCAACCAAAGGTGAACAGAACAGCGCTCCAATGAGGGCGAACACGTAATCTGTCCATGAACTCGGCGGAGCGACCAAGAGCCAAACTATAACCGGAAAGCTCTCAAGAACGATAAACACGTAGGTTTCTGTCCAGGAAGGCGTCTGAGGGGGACGAGGGCCAAAGATCGCAAGATATACAGGGATAGTAACCATCAAGATCAGGAAATAAATAAGAGCAAAGTAAAATTTTTGGTATTTCCTAGGATGGTCTATGAGTACAAGCAACGAAAGGGCCAACCCCCAAGTCGTCACCGAGGCCGCGGACCACCAGACGGGATCCGATACATGACTTATGGAAGCCCAAGCCATCGTCCAAACTGCAAGAATCACCCATGAGAGCAAGATCCATAGGTTCACAACGCGGATGACCCAATAAGGCCACCACAAGGCTGCTTTCTCGCGCCATTGCTTATCCGCTCGGGCGTGACGTTTGTGAATACGTTCCCAGAGCTTGGGCTCAACAGGGCCTTCGGGAATTTCCTGCCTGCGAAAAGCTTTGAGATACCCTATGCTGACAACAGGGATATGGTACTGGGTCAGGGCCTGCGTAACGAGGCTTCGTTTTGCCTGCCAATGTTGCCGCAACGTCGCCCGGTCGACTCGCTCCGATTCGGGCAAGGAATGCCACAGTTGAAGTTCAGCTGCAAGTTGGTCCGCGGTTGCTTGGATTTCTTCGGATGCGGTGGAGGATTCGAGTTGCTTTTGCAATTGGTTGGCCAAAATGTATAGATTTTTATAAATGTTTCGTGCTTCCGTGGACCATGGACTCTCGTGCTGAAGGATGCTATGCGCGATTGCCAGCTGATGTTGAATGGCTTCATGGCGCGAGCGAGGGAGAACGCCTTTCTCGAAAACCGTATCTAGTTTTCGATTGGTCTCGCGTAAGGCTTTTAGAAGATCCGGTGACAGGCCCTCTTGTTTTGCTTTCTTGATGAGTTTTTCTAACCTGGCAAAGAGTTTTTCCGTGCTAGGCATGATGGGGACATATTGGTCGAGGAGACGTTCCCAACGGGCGATGAGGCGGCGAGCCCATAGCTCCGCATGCTGCCGGGGGATAAAGGCCTCTTGGTCCGTTTGCAAAGCCTGGCGCAAACGTTGATAACGCTCGATCAGCCTGCGCCACTCGCGAGCCCGCCGGGGCGGGTTGGCCAGGTCTTGGCGTAGTCTTTCGATCAAACGGCGATAGGCCTTCTTTTGGACGAAGAAATCATTCGCGAAATCAAGCAGGGCTTGCACTGGCGCGAGCATGCTGTACTCAGGCTCGGTGATCAAGCTAAGGAAAAGCTCGGGAGGCCCCGAGGTCTGTTCCCAAGCTTCGAGCTGGCGCAGCCAATTCGGGTCGTCGGTCGGTAGACCATAGGGGCGTTGGTCAGCTCGGGCCCGGAAATAGGCCGAAAAGATCCGGTCGGCCTGCATGGCTTGGAGCAAGGCTTGGTTTTCGGGCCAGGCCACGAAGTCACGTAACGCGTTCGGGTTGGTGAAAACTCGTCCTCGGTAGGCCAAAGGAAGATTCGGATTGAGCAAACCCAAGAGCTCCGCGAGGCGGGCATCCGGCGAGCGGTCCGAAGCCAAAAGCACTTCGCTGGCCCGGCGTTGCACATCGGGCGGCGCAACGGCAAGCACCCGATAGACGTTCCCTTGCTCAAAGAACCAATCTAAGGCCTCAGACCAAGCATTTATCGCTGCTTCGGCCAAGTCATCCAGGGAGAAATACACGTTGCCCGCGAATTCCCAGCGTTGGAAGGGTTGTGCGTCCAGGATGGGGATGTGTTGGTCCCCCGAGAGCCACGCTTTGACCTGGCGGCTGCCCCAACGATAATCTGGGTCAGGGGTTAGCAGGCCGCGCAAAAGCTGGCGCCATGCGTCGGGCAGATTTCGGTTGCGTAGAACCGCGTCGGGCCGTACATGAGGCAAGAAGCTTGCGAGGTCCGCGCGTCCAGCCCAGGGATGGCGGTCGATCAAGGTGAGCAGGGTCAAGCCGAGGGCCCACCAATCCACCGGTGGATGCACGTGGACGAGCACAGGTTTTTCAACCGTGTCTTGTGTGAGTACGTGGGCCCATTCGGGCGGGGCCCAGTCGGGCACCACGCGCAACTGGGCTGCCCCCTCCGGCCGCGCGTGCCGCAAATCCCCAAGCTCAAACTTTAACTCGGGCGTGGTTTGCACAAACAGGTTGCTAGGCCGGACCGCGGTGTGCACCCAGCCCCGGGCGTGCATTTCTTCCAGCGCGGTGCTAATGTGAAGGACGAACGTGCGCAGGCGCTCCCAATTCACAGCCCCTGAATCGGTTTCGCGCACGTGCTCAGGGCGCAGCGCGCCATCCGCCCGGTAGGGACAAATCCAGATGAGAACCCGCTCGGTCCATGCGCGGGCTTCATGCGGCGCGAGGACATACGGAATCTCAGGGCCAATGCGCGCAAGGGTCCACCAGCGGCTGCGCTCAGCATCGTCATCGGAACGCAACCACCGCACCGCCCAGGCGCGGTTCGGCTCGGCGGTCTCGCGCCCTAACCACAGGTCGCGACGGGCGTTGAGAGCCCGCTCGAGCCGAAGCTCGCGCCCCTCGCCCGTCAGGAGCAGCCCCGGATGAGGCGTTTCAGGGCGTTCAGCAACCTGGACGCTTTCGAGCACGACGCCGCAGGTTGGGCACAGAAACCCAGCCGCAGCCGCCTCATCTGCCGAATATAACGTTTGACACGCTGGACAGCGATAGCGAACTTCCATAGTAATTGGTCGGTTTTCTTATTGACTCGTTCGGCGCCACAAGCTTAGCGATTCAATATGATACGTTTGCGGGAACATGTCAAACGGCAACGCGCGGACCAGCCGATAGCCCCCCCGCACCAGCTGGTGTCCATCCCGCGCCATGGTCGCGGGATGGCAGGAGACGTACACAATCCATTCGGGCGCGAGGTCGATGAGCGCCCGCACAACCTCACGCGCCAAACCCGCACGCGGGGGATCGACCAGGGCCACATCCACCCGCTCACCTTGCTCGCGCAAATACGGCAGCGCCCGCTCGGCCGCGTCTTCGTAGAGCTCGACGTTGTCAGCCTCAGCAAGATTGTACTCAAAGTCGGCCACAGCCCACGGGTCGGCTTCGACCGCGATCACCCGGCCCACGCGCGGGGCCAAGAACGCGGTGAACAGCCCGCCACCGCTATACACTTCCAACAAAGTCATTTCCGAAGACCAGGGCAGGGCCTGGAGCAGGTGGTCGATGAGGGCTTCGGCCACGCCTAGGTTGACCTGGAAGAACGCGTTGGCCGAAACGCGGAACAGACGCCCTTTGACCCGTTGGAAGAGGTAAGAGTGGCCCGCGAGCACGTAAGGTTTTCCCGGGCCCACGTAGACCAAGGACACGCCGGGCAGGTCGACTTCCAGCGGAGGCGGTGTAGGCTCGTCCCCGACGAACACGACCATGGCCTGGCCATCGACCCCGCTGCGCACGTGCACCCGCTCGATGCCCTGGGGCGTTTCGAAGGTGA
>JAADEP010000064.1 GCA_013153335.1 Chloroflexota bacterium | reverse complement strand
TGGGGGCGAAATCCCGTGTTGGATGAGCATCATCCGCGACAGCCCGGCTTCTTGTTTTATATCCCATTTCTACGAGATTTGCCTGCACCCGACCTTGCGCCACGTTTGACGTAGTTTGAGGAGTCGAGTATACTATGTCGTTGGCCTGGCCCGGTGGACCCAATAGGGAGACCAGCGGGGCGTGGGTTGTTTTTGTCTTTGTTGTGCCTTCGAGGCGACGCGGATATCCAGGAGGTGAACACGATGAAGCGTTATCAGCCGAAAATTCGGCGACGAGTGCGGGTGCACGGGTTTCGAGCCCGCATGAAAACCCGCGGCGGACGCCAGGTGCTCAAGCGTCGGCGTCTCAAGGGGCGTCATCGCCTCACGGTGCGCATGAATGAGCACGTCAAGCGCATTAACTGGAAGGGGCGCTACTCGCCGAATCGGTAGTCCCGAAGTGGGGGCCGGGTGAAGCGGCGGTATCGATTGCGCAAGCGCCGGGATTTTGAGCGTCTCTATCAACAAGGACGAGCGTTTGTGCATCCTTTGGTGGTGTTGCGCGTCGCGCCGAACCCGGTTGGTTATCCCCGCATTGGGGTGACCGCGAGTCGCGCGGTGGGCAAGGCGGTCCAGCGGAATAAAGTCAAGCGACGGTTGCGCGAGATCATGCGCTTGCGGTTGCCGCGCTTGGCCCCCGCGTACGACTATTGGCTCATCGCTCGGCCGCGGAGCGCGCACGCGTCGTATTGGGATTTGGACGCCGCGGTTGAGGCTTTGCTCCAGCAAGCGGGCTTGCTCGCGCCTCCACCCGGGCAGGAGACATGACCATGGCCAAACCGCAAGACGGGCAATCGGAGCAACCCTTCCCTTGGGGGTTTCGACCCGAAAACCCGCCTTTGCCTTCGTTGCGTCAACTGCCTCGCACCCCGCGGTATTGGCCGCGGTGGTTGTTGCTTTTGTTGATCCGCGCGTATCAGCTGACTTTCTCTCGGTTGCTGCCCGCGAATACGTGTCGTTTTTATCCCACTTGTTCGCATTATGGCTACGAGGCCATCTATAAATACGGCGCGCTCAAAGGCGGCCTGATGGCCATCTGGCGCGTGTTGCGCTGCAACCCCTTTAACCCAGGCGGCTACGACCCAGTACCGTAACCGCCGAATTATGGAAGGATGTCAAGAATGAGCCCAAGGATCCGATGGGTAGGGTGGACGATCGCACTGCTCATGGCCACGCTGGCCACGGCTTGTACCCGCATCTCTCCCAGCAGCTGGCCTGGAGTGACCGTGGAGCAGGACACGCTTTACGTCGCGTATCAGCAGCAGGTCTACGCGTTGCGCCTGCCCGATGGCCAGCCCCTTTGGCAGTTCCCGCCTGAACCGAATCGCAAGCAGACCTTCTTCGCCGCGCCCGTGCGGGCGGATAACCTATTGGTCGTTGGCGGCTATGACAATGTGCTCTATGGCCTTGACCCCGCGAATGGGACCCAAAAGTGGACTTTCGACCAGGCGCAGGATCGATATATCGCGTCACCGCTGCTGGTCGATGGCGTGTTGTACGCCCCAAACGCGGACGGCACGTTGTATGTTTTGGATCGGAACGGCCAGCTGAAGTGGACCTTCACCACGCAGGCTGCTTTGTGGGCGCAACCCGTGTTGGCGCAAGACCGGCTGTACCTGGCCAGTATGGACCACCACTTGTACGCGTTGAACCCCAAAAGCGGCCAGGTGGAATGGCAAGTGGAGCTACCGGGCGCGTTGCCTGCACCGCCCGTGGTGACCGACGACCGCATCTTCATGGCCGCGTTGGCGCCCGTGGTCACAGCGCTCAGCCCTGAGGATGGCCGCGTGCTTTGGCAGCAAACGTTGCGTGGTTGGGTCTGGCACCAACCGTTCGTGGCAGACGACCACGTGATCGTGGCCGACATGCAGGGCTACGTCTACGCCTTGGACGGCCGCGACGGCACCGTCCTCTGGGAACGCAACCTGGAGGCGCCTATCGCCGCACGGCCTGCGCGCGTGAAAGACACGCTCTACGTGGCCACGCGAACGGGCGATTTGGTTGCGCTGGACTGGGCCACGGGCCAGGTTCGGTGGCGGCGGACGGTGGAGGAGCTCGCCAAAGATGGGTTCGCGGGGCCTTTGACCGTACTTCCCGATGAGGAAGGGCTGATCACGCCCACGATGAACGCGAAGCAATTCCTCATCGTATGGTCACTCGACGGACAAATCCGCTGGACATTCCCGGCCAAATAGCAAGGATAAAGGCTTATGTGGACCACCTTTGTCGTCCAACCCATGATCAACCTGCTCTTGTGGATTTATTCGCTGGTCGGCAACTTCGGCCTGGCCATCATCATCTTCACCGTGCTCATTCGGCTTATTCTGTACCCCTTGATGCGACAGCAGACCAAGAGCGCGGAGGCCATGCAAAAGCTTCAACAAGATCCACGCTGGAAAGAAATCCAGCGCAAGTACAAAAACGACCGCGAGCGATTGGCGCAAGAGCAAATGAAGCTTTACCAAGAGCTGGGCGTCAACCCTTTCGCATCATGTTTGCCCATGCTCATCCAAATCCCCGTGATCTTCGGCCTCTATCAGGCTATCATTTTGGCCTTGGGCAACACGCCCGCCCAATTGTTAGAACTCACCGCGCTCATCTATCCCGGCTGGGATGCGGCCAAGCTCTTGCCCATTGACAGTCATTTCTTGTGGATGGACCTCAGCCGACCGGAGCGGCTCACCATACCCGGGTTGAACTTCGGCATTCCGGTCATGGCCTTGCTGGTCGCGTACACGGGCTATATTCAAGCCAAAGTTGCCTCCAGCGTCTCGCCCACCAGCGGTTCGGACCAAGCCCAATCCATGAACACCATGATGAGCTATTACATGCCCTTGATGTTGGGCTACTTTGCCATGACCTTTGCCTCGGGCTTGGCGCTCTACTTCCTTACGAGCAATTTGGTTTCGATTGCCCAATACGCGCTCATGGGCAAACTTTCGTGGCGCGACCTCATCCCCTTCGGGGGCGGAAAGAAGTGAGCTTTTTCTCGGGCTCTGCCGACGAACACGGTTTTCCCATCCCCAGCGTGGTAAGATGAAAGCGGCCAGGCCCGGCTTGGCCCAAGCCGAACCTGGCCCGACCCCAGCGCAGTAGGAGCGCAGTCATGAGCCAACGACGCCGACGGCCCCGGGCTTCTCGACGCGCGAGTTCGCCGCCCCGGAGCCGACGCGGCACGCGCCGACCTAAGCGGTCCGCATCTAGCAGCGGGCAACCGGCGCTGCGTCGAGAAGAACGCGTGGTTGCGAACATTTTGCACCGTCTGTTCCGCATCCTGGAAATTCACGTGCAGTTCCGCATTCAACCCGCGACCCAACGCCAAGATGACCGGGTGCATGTGGTGCTTTGGGGCGCGGATATGCAATTGTTTACCCGGCCCGAAGTCCAAGAGCGCCTTGAAGCTTTGAAGCTCCTCTTGCAGCTTATGGCGAGTCACCAGCTGGGCGGTCGCCAAATCGAGGTCGAGTTCCATATCGATGAAGACGCGACCCGCGCGGCCGAGGCTATCAAGACCCAAGCCGAAGCGACGGCGGATGAAGTATGGCGCACGGGCCAACCCCAGGCCCTCCCCCCTATGAACGCGGCGGACCGCCGAGTTGTGCACATCGCGTTGCACCGCGATTCGCGCGTCGAGACCCGTTCCCAGGGCGAAGAACCGAACCGCCGCGTGGTCATCTATCCCCGGCAGCCTTGGTTCCCGCCGAGCGAAGAAACCGAGCTGCCCCGCTCGGACGCGGAGACGGATAAAGCTACGTCCGATGCGGATTCTGATGCCCCTGAAACTCCTGACGCGTAACCCAGGAGGTGTGGTATGCGTTTGCAAGGGAAGCGTGTCGTGGTGTTGGTGGACGAAGGCTTTGAAGACCTGGAGTTCTGGGTCCCGCGGATGCGGCTTGAGGAGGAAGGAGCGGACGTTTTGGTCGCGAGCCGCAAGCCGGGGCGCTACACGGGCAAGCATTGCTTGAAGGCCGAAGCCACCCTCGCGGCGCGGGACATCGACCCCGCGAGCATCGATGCGGTCGTGGTGCCGGGCGGATGGGCGCCGGACAAACTGCGTCGCGATCCGGGCGTATTGGATTTGGTCCGGGGTGCGTATCACCAGGGCAAAATTGTGGCCAGCTTGTGCCATGGGGGTTGGGTGCTGATCTCCGCGGGTATCGTGGCCGGCCATAAGGCCACAGGCTCGCGAGGCATTCGAGATGACATCCTCAACGCAGGCGGCATATGGGTCGATGAGCCCGCATTTCGGGACGGCAATCTGGTTTGGGGCCGGGTCGTGCAAGACATCCCCGCGTTCTGTCGGGTGCTCATACAAGCTTTGAGCGAGGCCTAGGCCATGGCTGACGAACCCCGTCTGACCCATCTAGATGACCAAGGGCGTGCCCACATGGTCGACGTGGGCTGGAAGCCCGAAACCGAACGGGTAGCTGTGGCCAAAGGCGAAGTGCGCATGCAGCCCACGACCTTTGAGCTCATTCGTCAGGGCGCGCTTAAAAAGGGCGACGTGCTCACCGTTGCTCAGATCGCGGGGGTGATGGCCGCGAAAAAGACGGCCGAGCTTATCCCCCTGTGTCACCCTTTGCCGCTCACCCATATTCAAGTCGAGCTGACGCTGCGCGCGGACTGGCCCGGCGTTGAGATCACCGCGACCGTGCGTACCAAGGCGCGCACAGGAGTTGAGATGGAGGCCCTGACCGCGGTCAGCGTCGCGGCCCTTACGGTGTATGACATGGCCAAAGCCGCGGAAAAGACCATGCGCATCACCAACATCCGGTTGGTCGAAAAGCGCGGGGGCTTAAGCGGCGATGTCCGCAACGAATGAGCCCCGGGCCGTCGTGCTGGTCAACGCACGCGCGGGGCAAGGCTCGCGCGCGGTGCGCGGGGCCCAAGAGGCCGCGCGCGTTTGGGCCCAAGCGGGTTGGCAAGTCGAACTCCGCGCGCCTTCGGGCCGGGAGGCGATGCGTGCTGCCGCGCGGCGCGCGGCCCTCGAGGCCGTGCAGGTGGTCCTGGTCGCGGGCGGGGATGGTTCCTATCGTTTGGTAGCGGAAGGGCTGTTCGGCACCGGGACCGCGCTCGCCCCCTTGCCGCTTGGCAGTCGCAGCGTCTTGGCTCAGGCATTGGGTGCGCCGCGCCCCGGACCAGGTTGGCCTTGGCGCTGGCCTCGTTGGCTGCGTCGTCTCGCGCACGGGCGCGCGCAGCCTTATCCTGTGGCCCGAGTCAACGGGCAGCTCTTTCTTTCCTGGGCAGGATGGGGCTTTGACGCGGCCGTGGTCCATGCTGTCGAGGCCGCGCGGCAAGGCCCACGGGGATGGGTACTCCTGCGGTATAGCGTGGCCATCGCGCGCGTGCTCCGCACGTGGTCGGGCTTCTACCGCCATGATGCGCCTCAAGGGCCCTGGTGGATGGGCCTGGTCTATCACCAACCGCGTTACGCAGGTGGGCTAATTCGGCTGCCCGAACCCACACCGAATGCACCGTGGCGCGTACTTTGGGTGCCGGGGCAGGGCCTTCAAGGATTCAAGCAGGCCTTACGCGCTTGGCTTGGCTATCGCTTCAGAGGCGCCGATCCTACGCGCGCGCTGTCCGAGCAAGGGCATACTTGGTCCTGGGATCGCCCCATTCCCTTGCATCTCGATGGCGACCCGGCAGGCAAGACCACGCATGTGCACTGGGCGCCCGAGCCTGCGCCTTTGCTCCTTTGGACTGCGTAAAGCAAACGTCGTCGAATAGGTCAAGCGGCACGGGGCGGCGAAGGGGGCCGGCGCTGTTGCGCTCATCCCAGCGGCCTTGAGTACAGCATCCGCGGCTCCCTATCTCTCATTGCCCTCGACCCTTTCCCTTCCTTCTCCTTGACAAACGCCAGGCCTTGGCTTTACAATAGCGGCGTGGATTTCGGGTTGCCTAAATTTTGTTTTTGGGTTTCTCAACATCGTTGAGGGGGCCGATGCCGACGCTGTCGATGCAGGATTACGCCAAGGCGCTGTATGTGCTGGAGCAACGTCAGCCCGGCCGGATCAGTACGTCTGCCTTGGCCAGTTACTTGGACCTAAGCCCCGCAGCCGTCACGGAGATGCTGCACCGTATGGCAAAGGTCCAGCCGCCTTTGGTCGATTATCGACCTCGGCGGGGCGCTCGGCTCACAACCGAAGGCCAACGCTTGGCCTTGCGTATGCTGCGCCGGCATCGGCTTTTGGAGCGCTTTTTGCACGACGTGTTGGGCTTCCCCCTCGAGCAGGTGCACACGGAGGCCGAACGCCTGGAACACGCGGTCTCCGATGCGTTTATCCAACGTCTGGCCGCGTGGATGGGTGAGCCCAAATCCGACCCCCATGGCCACCCTATCCCCGGGCCGGATCTGCAACCCCCTGACGCCCCCGGACGGCCATTCCGCAGTTTGGCGCCCGACGCCCGGGCTCAGGTCGTACAGGTGTGCGACCGAGATCCGGAACAGTTGCGGCGCCTGGCGGCCTTGGGGCTCCGCCCCGGTCAGCGTTTTCGGGTGTTGGAGCGCGACCCCTATGAGCCCGTGTTCCGCATCCGTCTTGAGCCTCAAGGCACTGAGGTGCTGGTTGGCCCCCGTTTGGCAGCGGCCCTCCGTGTGGAACCTTTGGCCACGGAGGCGTCTTCCTCATGATGCATGGTTCGCTGCTTCTGCTGCTTCTGGTGGGATTGGGCCTGCTCATCCTCGGGATGCCGCGGGTAGGTCTGTGGCCGCGCTACCGCGCCTGGCGCGAAGCACGACGCCGTCAACGGCATGAGGACGCGCTCAAGCACATCCTCGAGCGCGCGTTGGACAATCGCAAGCCGACCCTGGCCAGTTTGGCCCAGGCTCTGGGGCTCTCGCTCGAGGAGGCCCGAGAGCTCGTGCGCGCTTTGGTGCAACGCGGGTGGGTTCGGATAGGCGGCCAGGGTCGTTTGGACTTGAGCGAATCGGGCCGGGCGCGAGCACTGAACTTGTTGCGCGCGCATCGCTTATGGGAACGTTACTTGACCGACGAAGCGCATTGGCCCTTGCGCGACGTTCACCACGCGGCCCATGAGCACGAACACCGGCTCAACCCGGATGACGTGGCCCGCTTGGCGGCTCGACTGGGATTCCCGGCTACGGACCCCCACGGGGACCCCATCCCCGACGAGCGCGGTCGGGTACCGCGGCGGGACAGCATCCCGCTCACCCAATGGCCGGTGGGCACGGTCGGACGTATCGTACATCTGGAAGACGAACCGCCCAACTTGCTCGATCAACTTCTGGACTTGGGATTGCAGTTGGGAATGCAGGTCGAGGTGATGGATCGCTTCCCCCGGGGCGTGGTGTTGCGCACCCCGAACGGGGTGGTGCAGGTTGAACATCGCTTGGCCGAAAACGTGTGCCTGGCCCCCATCCACGAGGAACCCGCCTCTCCGACTGAGGACGAAGGCGCTGTTCCGCTAAGCGAGTGGCCCGAGGGCCAAGAAGCCGAGATCGTCCGCCTGGATGAACATTTGCAAGGGCTCACCCGCCGCCGTCTGCTTGACCTGGGCTTCACCCCCGGCGCGCGGGTGACACCCGTGCTCAAGCCCGTGTTTCAAGACCCGCGCGCGTACCGCATTCGAGGCACGCTGATCGCGCTGCGCCGTGATCAGGCGCAACATATTTGGGTGCGACCTGTCTCGTCAACCCCCGTTCCCGCGTCTTCCGAAACCAAGGCGGAACCCACAACAACGGCCCGGCGGCCCGGGTAAACCAAAACCGCGTCGCGCGACGTACATCAACGCTCCGCCCATCACACTCCGTGGTTTTTGGAGGAACATCATGCCCAATTGGAAGACATCCTTGGGCCGACTCGGGTTCTCTCCCTGCCCAAGTTGCCCCTTAGCTGCGGGCCATGTGAGCATCGTCACCGCGCCTACCCAAACGCCCGACGTGGTCATCGCTCTGGCTGGGAATCCGAACACGGGCAAGTCGACCCTTTTCAACGCGCTCACAGGTTTGCGGCAGCATACGGGCAATTGGCCGGGCAAAACCGTGACCCGGGCGGAGGGGTATTTCCGTTTCCATGACCGGTTGTACAAGGTCGTTGACCTGCCGGGCACGTATTCTTTGTTTTCGGCCTCGGAAGACGAGGAAGTCGCGCGGGATTTCTTGCTCTTCGGCCAGCCGGATGCGGTCATTATCACCGTCGACGCGACCGCGCTCGAGCGGAACCTGAACCTGGTGCTTCAGATTTTGGAGATCACGGACCGCGCGGTAATAGCGGTCAACATGATGGACGAAGCGCGGCGCAAGGGCCTGGAGGTGAATACCCGGGCGCTCAGCCGAGATTTGGGCGTGCCCGCGGTTCCTTTGGTCGCGCGGACCGGCGAGGGGTTGTATAAGCTCCTTCAGACTGTAGAGCAACTCGTGACTGGGGAAATTCAGACCCATCCCCGGCGGGTGCCCTTGCCCCCGCGGTTGCAAGAGGCCGTGGACGACCTCCTCCCTTGGCTGGAGCGGCTGGCGCCGGGCCTGCCCAACTTGCGTTGGGTTGCGTTACGTTTGTTGGATGGGGACGAGCGCATCCTGCAGGCTTTGCGCACGGGCGAGCTTCGAGCCCTCGCGCAAGGCAAGCCGCCCCATTCCACCGCACCCGTTGACCCCGATGCCCTGGAGCAGCTGCTCGACCGGGTGCGCCACTGGCAATGGACCTTAGGGCCTTCAATGCGCGACGAAATCGTCCAGGCCATCTATGCCCAGGCCGAGCGCATCGCGCGGCGAGCTGTCCACGTGCGAGGGCAGGCCCGAGCGCGGGATTGGGATCTGGTGCTCGATCGCCTGCTTACTTCGCCATCCACGGGCATCCCAATTATGCTTTTATTGCTGGCGCTGGTGTTTTGGCTAACCATCCAGGGAGCGAATTATCCTTCCGAGGTTCTGGCAAAGCTTCTCTTCAGCCTGGAGGCTTGGGGGGCCGAGCTCTTCGCGCGGCTGGGCGCGCCTGATTGGCTTACGGGTTTTGTGTGGCACGGCGTGTACCGCGGCATGGCCTGGGTGGTCAGCGTAATGCTCCCGCCCATGGCCATTTTCTTCCCCTTGTTTAGCTTTTTGGAAGATTTGGGCGTGCTCCCCCGGGTTGCGTTCAACCTCGATTTCCTCTTTCGGAAGGTGGGCGCGCACGGCAAGCAGGCCCTCACCATGGCCATGGGTTTTGGTTGCAACGCGGCCGGGGTGGTCGCGACGCGCATTATTGATTCCCCGCGCGAGCGCTTGATCGCCATCTTGACCAACGCGTTTGTGCCGTGCAACGGGCGCTATCCGACCCTGATCATGTTAGCCACGGTGTTCATCGCCGCCCACTTCCCCGCGGGGTTTGCATCCATCGCCGCTGCGTTGGCCGTGCTCATGAGCATTTTGCTCGGCGTCGCGTTCACCTTTTTGGCTTCGTGGTTCCTCTCGCGAACGGTTTTGCGCGGCGAACCGTCGGCGTTTACCCTTGAGCTCCCACCGTTTCGGCGCCCGAGCCTGCGCGCCATCTTGTACCGGTCCTTTGTCGAGCGTACGTGGGCTGTGTTGGTGCGGGCGGTCACCGTGGCCGCGCCCGCGGGCGGGGTGATCTGGTTGCTGGCCAATGTCTCGTGGCACGGCCAGCCTCTGGCGCAACATTTCGCGGTCGCTTTGGACCCCCTCGGGCGCCTCATGGGCCTTGATGGCGTGATCCTCCTGTCCTACATTATCGCCATCCCGGCCAATGAGATCGTGGTGCCCACCATGATCATGATTTACCAGAAGGCCAGCATGATGACCGAGGTCGAGAATTTGGCCGCGCTACGCACGCTCTTGGTCGACCAAGCGGGTTGGACCATGCTCACCGCGCTGAACATGATGCTGTTCGTGATCCTGCACAATCCGTGTGCGACCACCATCCTGACGATTTATAAAGAGACCCGCAGTTTGCGTTGGACCGTTTGGGGCGCGCTGTTGCCGTTGGGCTTTGGCGTTGTGGTCACCATAACCGTCGCGAGCCTGGCTCGGCTGTTGGGCTTTGGATGACGCCGTAGCTCGGTTGGTTCCGTTCCAGCCTCGCGTTGGACTAAGGCGGGAACTCATATGTTTTCGGGGGCGGGATGCGGTCCGCGCGGATATACAGGGCGCGCTTCTCACCAATGGGATAGACCCAATACCCGTAGGCTTCGGGGTAGGCCTGGAAAGCCTCCCATGAATCGTCGCCGCCGTACCAGGGCCGGTGCACAATGATCAAATCGGGCTGGTACGTTTGGATGAACGACAACACATCTTCTTGCGGCAGGCGGCGGCCAATTTGGAACCGTTCGTCGAGGTACGCGACGAGGAAGTAATAGGCCAAACGCCGATGTCCGCTTACCGTGATGGGTCCTTCTTCAGGCAAGTTCAAGTGACGAATGGCTTGGATGGTGGCGCGGTTGTAGAGCGTTGGAGCCCATCGGGGATGTCCGCTTAACCCGGCCATGGTCGGCGGCGCGACCGCGACCACCAACGCGGCGATGAGCGCGGCGCGGCGCCATGAGATAGGTCGGTAGCGGCGTGGGAGGAACAAATACGCCCAAAGCACCAAGGTCGCCCAGCCGAATTGCGCGCGGTAGTGGGGCTTGTCAGACGAGATAATCAAGATAGGACTGAGGAGCACGGCCCACAGAAGCCCCCAATAGACCAGGTCCCCGCGCGCCCAGCCGACCTGCAAGCGGCGTTTGATGCGGTGCGGTCGCCGGAACCCTACGAGCACGCTCCCCAGCACCCAAGCCACGGCGAAGACCCCGGCTTCGTAGACGTAGCGCACGCCGGTGAACGGCGCGTGGATGGTTATCTGGCCGATGAGCTTTTTGGCCCGCGCGACGTTGCATCCGACGTGCCGGGCAAAGAGCGCGGGATTGCGCCAAACGGCTTGATATACATTCTCGAGCGGCCCGAAGGCGGCCTCCACCTCCTCTTCCCATGAGCGATTCCCGGGCATGCCCATGCACGCCCAGCGGTTGAAGGCGAAATGTTGGCCAAAGGCATAGACCGAGCGGCCATGGCCAAAGGGCCGGCCCCAAAGGGCAAAGCCGACCGCAGCCAAGAGCACGGGCGCAGCGAGCCCAACGTCTTTCCTCGTGAGTGAGAGGCGCCCCTGGCGACGCCACGCTCTGAAGAGGGTGATGAGGGAAGCCGCAGTCACGAGTCCGGCCGCTAACGCGTACTCTGGCCGGGTAAAGGCCGCCAGCCATAAGCTCCATCCGGCAACCCAAAGGCGTTTCCAGGGCTTGCGATACCATGTAGCCCACCACGCGGCGAGCAGCGCAAACCCGACCGCGAGGAGCACCGAGCGGGTGAGTTCAAACCAGATCAACCGCGAAAGCAGCGCGAACAAGGCCAGGGCCGCGGCATAAGCGGGGCGAATGTGATAACGCCGCAAAACCACATACAGGCCCATGCTGGTGAGCACGGCCAAGACCCGCCAATTCAAATCGTGCAGCGCAACCCGGTCTTCGGGGTGGGCCAGGCGCTTGAGCAACGCATACCAGGTGACATACAGCGGGCTCCATTCTGCCTTGAGCCGGGTTAAGTCCTGGAGCTCGAAGCGCAGCACGTCGCCTCGGTGTACGGCTTCGGCTTCGTCAAAGGTGGGGATGTCGAACCAGCGCTCCAGGTCCCAAGTAAATTTATAGCCTGCCCAGGCGAGAGCAAACAGGATGAGAAAATCCATGGCCCATTTGCGCTGGCGCATTGTATTTCCTCCTTGATTTTGCGTATAGTCGCATAGGGCTGCTCGAAGTGATGTGGTTTACGGCTTTTGCTTGCGGCCTGATTATAACAGGCCCTTGTGCCCGGTTTTTTGGCTTGGGGACTGGCTCGGGGGCGTGCTCGCGCGGCTCGCGGGCGAACGG
>JAADEP010000089.1 GCA_013153335.1 Chloroflexota bacterium | reverse complement strand
GGCCATCTCCCTAAGCGAGCTTTGGTAAAATAGGCTCGCACGTCTTGGAGGAGATGGAGCATGGTTTACTTTTTGATTCGGTTGATTAATTTCGCGGCTTCGGCCTTTAATCTTTTCCTCTTGGTGTACATCATCACGACCTACATCCTCGCGCCGTGGCACCCTGTGCGGCGGAGTTTGGCCCAGGTGTTCGAGCCAATATTACGGGTTATTCGGCGCTATGTGCCCCCAGTGGGGATGTTCGACTTGAGCCCCTTGGTGCTCATCCTCCTCGTCGAAGTCCTGCGACAGCTCTTGGTCGGGCTGTTGTCGATGTTCTTGTAGCTCGGGAGTGATGCCATGAACTGGCGCAAGCGTCCGTTCCACTTTCATAATGGCCGTGGCGGAACCGCGTTGACGGTTCGGGTGGTTCCCCGGGCCTCGCGCAACGAGATCGCGGAGATCATGGCCGATGGTACGTTGCGCATCCGCCTCACCGCGCCCCCCGTGGACCAAAAGGCCAATGAGGCCCTGGTCGATTTCCTCGCCAAGGTCCTGGGCGTCGCGCGGTCGAAAATCGAGATCGTCGCCGGACATACCAGTCGCCAAAAGTTGGTCTCCATCTTAGATCTCTCGCCCCAAGAGGCCGAGGCTCGCATTTGGGCCGCGTATCAAAAGCGCGTTGCGTAACCTATGCCCCAGGTGGATCGGCTTTCGTCCTTCCGGCGCCCTTTGGATGCCACCGGCGTGGTGCTCGCCGCGGACGCCCGCGAAGGGCAGGTCTCCTATGTCCACGACCTCATTTGGCGCTTGCGAGCACAGCCGGGCTTCAAGGGCGGCCTGTTCTTCGAAACCCAAGCCGGGTTGCGCGTTCAACATTGGCGCCTGTTCCCGCGCTTTTTGGTGCCGCAACAAGCGCCGGTGCAAGCCCCGGACCTCTTCGTCCAGGGCCCGGTGCTATATCGCTTCATGCCCAACTACGCGGCCTTGGTGTACGAGCCCCTGCCCGGCTTGCGCGTCCAGGCCGAGTATTACATCCCCGCGTCGCACGGGGTGTTGGGCCGTCTCGCCTTTGTCAATTTAGGGCCCCACACCCTGCGGTTTGACTTCGCGCTTGTTGCTGACCTGCTCCCCTTAGAGCCCGAGGACCGCGCGTTCACGCCCGAGCGCCGCGGCGGCCTGGTTTTCCTGCACGCCCAATTGGGCGCGTATCATCCCTTGCTGTTTTTGACCGGTGGGCCGGAAGGCCTTAACGCATCGCCGCCCGCGCTGACCTTGCCCGTCGTCCTCGCGGGCAACCAATATCGCCGTTTGGTCTGGGCCCTGGTCGTGGCCGAAGACGAAGAGAGCAGCTTGCGGCAGGCCCGCCGCTGGGCCGCCCAACCCTGGGACGCGGTCCGGGCGCGGCTCGAACTGTGGGACGCGCGCAGCCTGCGGATCGCCTTTCCGGAAAGCAAAGCGCGCACATGGCTGGCCTTGCGGGGCCGCACCACGGCTTTGCGCCTGCTCATGGGCCCGACCGAGGCCTTGCCGCGCCCGTTTTTGGTGCGGCGGCGCAACCCCGAGCATGGCTATTCACCCAGCGGCACGGGCCGCGAATATGGCTTGGATTGGAGCGGCCTTACCCCGCCCGAGGCCTGGTACGCGGCTGCCGCGTATTGGCTCGACACCGACCCCGAAACCGTGGCCGGATGGGTGGAGAACTACCTGAGCACCTTTGACGAAGAAACCGGGTTTCTGGACGGACGTCCGGGTTTGGGCGGGCAACGAGGGCGTTTCTTGGCTTCGCCCTTGTTGATCGATCTGGCCCGACGGGTCTATGAGCGCACCCAGAGCAGCCTGTTCGCGCGACGGGTGTATCTTCCGCTCCAGCGCATGTTGGCCCGATGGTTCGACGAAGAGCACGACGCGGATCAAGACCAGTGGCCCGAATGGCGCCACGGCCTGCAACTGGGCCTGGACGTCTTCCCTTTGGCCGCGGGGTGGATTGGGGATTCGCCGGGGCTCGACATGCGTGCGGTCGAAAACCCCGCGTTGCTCGCCTTTTTGTATCGCGCGTACCAGGGCCTGGAGGTCTTAGCCCAGGCCGCGGGCCAGGCACCACCACCTGAAGCCGAAGCTCGGCGTGCTGCCCTGCAACAGATGTGGCAAGAGGGATGGTCGGCGCAGCGCGGGTACGCGCTCAACCGGGACCGGGACGCCCACATCAGCCCGCCAGGGCGGGTGATCGCCCGCGGCCGCGGCCCGGAGCAGACCGAGTTGAACGCGAGCTTTCCGGTTGCGTTGCGGTTGGTCGTGCAGCTCGAGAGCCCGGGCATCGCCCCGCGCGCGGCTCGGGTCACTGTCTCGGGACGGGATTATCGCGGGCGTCTGGCCAAATGGACCGTCGAGGGTCAGGACTGGCGTTGGTACGGCGAACGTGGCTTCGCGACCGGGCCCCTGCCCATGCGCGAAGTGCAGCGTTTGCACATCGAGGGCATCGACCGCGGGGTGCGCTGGCGCGTGGTCGCCCCCGATTGGAGCTGGGGCGACATCACCCTGCTCGCACCGTTGTGGGCGGGCATGGCTTCGCCTGAGCAGGCCCAGGCGAGCGTGCAGCGGGCCATCACCGCCCCACAGCGCTTCGGCCACGCCTGGGGACTGCCCGTCCTCGCTGGGCAGCGCACCCAGGTGCCTGAGGAATGGCGGGCTGTATGGCCTTTCTGGAACGCCCTGGTTGTGGAAGCCTTAATGCAATACGGATTCTGGGACGAAGCCGTGGACCTGCTTCAACGCTGGATTGAAGCCTCGACGCGCAATTTGGACGAGACCGGATGGCTATATGAGACCTTCCACGCGGACACGGGGCAACCCCTCGACGGCCCGGAAGGCCTTTATGGCATCCCGCCGCTGGGTTGGGTGTTGCGCGCGGCCGGGTTGCAAGTGGCCCCGCGGCGCATCATCTTGCTGGGCCCCCACCGGTGGCCCGAACCCCTCGCGCTCGCTTTGGCCGGGTGGACCCTCGTCCGTTCGACCGATGGCTTCCGCATACAAGGGCCCGGGGACGCGCATTTGACCCTGCCGCCCGACGCCCGAGGCGTCGTGCACTGGCACCACGGCGCGTGGCACGTGCAGGCACCATCCACGTCAGAACCCACAGGGGGCTGAGCCATGGAGCAGACCTCCTTTGTCGAAGTTGAAATTGCGGTTATTGGGCTGTTGGTTTTGGCCATCTTTGTCGGCATCGTAACCAAACGGCTACGCGTGCCCTACACCGTGGGGCTGGTCCTGTTCGGCCTGGCCATCACCCCCTTGACCCATTGGGAAATCGATCTCGGTGGCGAGGTCATCCTCGCGCTGTTGGTTCCTCCGCTGGTCTTTGAAGCCGCGTTCCACATCAAATTTGAACAACTGCAGCGCGACCTGGGGCTTATCTTGCTCCTCGCGGTGCCCGGGGTTCTGTTGACCACGTGGATGGTCGGGTGGATGCTCTCGGTGAGCATGCCCAGCTTGAGCTATCCTTTGGCCCTGGTCTTCGGCGCCTTGGTCTCGGCCACCGACCCCGTGGCCGTGGTCGCGTTGTTCCGGGCCCTGGGCGCGCCCAAACGTCTGCAGATTCTGCTCGAAGGGGAGAGCCTGTTCAACGATGGCACCGCAATCGTGGTCTTCAACCTGGTTTTGGCGCAGGCCTTGGCCGGCCACGGCAGCCTCGACCTGGGCGAAGCCGTCATTCAATTCATCGAAGTCGCGGGCGGTGGCCTGTTCATCGGCTTGGCGTTAGGGCTCTTGGTCTCTGTGGTCATCCACCGGGTGGACGACCACCTGATCGAAACCACCCTTACGACCGTCCTGGCCTACGGCGCGTACCTGGTCGCGGAGCACTTCTTCCACGTGAGCGGCGTGCTGGCTGTGGTCATGGCCGGCCTGGTCAACGGCAACGTGGGGCCCAAGGGCATGTCGCCCACCACGCGGTTGACCCTGCTCAACTTCTGGGAATACGCGGCCTTTTTGGCCAACACCTTTGTCTTTTTGCTCATCGGTTTGCAGGTCGACTTGCCCTTGATGTGGGCGCACCGCTGGGAAGTCCTGCAAGCCATCGCGGCCGTGCTGCTGACGCGCTTCGTGTTGGTGTTTGGCCTGAGCTTGTTCTACCGCCGCGCGCTCCCCATGCGGTGGGCGGTGGTGCTCTTCTGGGGTGGCCTGCGCGGGGCCATCTCGTTGGCCTTGGCCCTGGGCTTGCCCTACGCCTTGGGCCCTGAACGCGACACCCTGCAAGCCCTGGCCTTCGGCGTCGTACTCTTCACCCTGCTGGTTCAGGGCCTGACCATCCAGCCGCTGATCCGATATTTGGGCTTGGTCGGGCATGCAGAGGAGGAAGAAGAATTCTTGCGCTTGCGAGGAAGGCTGCACGCCGCGCGCGCGGCCTTCGAGCGCATCCGCTCGCTTTACGAGCGCGGATTGCTCACCGAAGCCTCCTATCGGGTCATCCGACCCGCGTTAGAGCAGCGGCAACAACGTTTGCAACGGGCCCTCGAAGAACTTCTGCGGCGCAATCCCACCTTGGGGATGGAGGAGCTGCACCTGGCCCAACAAGAGGCCTTGCAAGCCCAGCGGATGGCGCTGCACGACCTCTTCATCGCGGGCTTGGTCCCTGAGGATGTGTACGCGACCCTCATCAGCGAGCTGGACCAAGCCCTGGTAGAACAGGACGTGCCGCCCTGGCCGGGTTGGGGGCTACGCCGAAGCGAGAACGAGCCGCCTATTGTCGCGCTGCTTAACGTGGTCGTGCAAGAAGACGACCTCCCCAAAGTGATCGCGGGACTGGCCGCGGTTGGCGTGCCTGTGATCGACCTCGAAGCCCAGGGTGGGTTCATGCAACGGCGGCGGCACGTCTTGCTGGTGCCCGTGCCCCAAGGCCAGCTGGCCGCCATCCTGCAGGTTCTAGAAAACACCTGTCAAGAGCGGATGGATTGGGCCTGGCGCCCATGGAGCCCGCGCTTTCCCATCCCCATTCCGCGGCGCGTGGTCGTGGGCGGTGCCAGCGTGTTTATCTTTCCTGTGGAACGCTACGAAGAAGTCTAGGCGCGTTCGCGGAGCCTGCGTCCGGCAAAACATAAAGCTGGGCGGGCGGATGAGCCGCGCAGCGGCCCGTCCAGGTGATGGGGCCCAGGTAGCGATAACCCATCCGGTCACGAGGCTGCGTATACCACGCCGCGAGCGTGGGCGGATGTTGAGCCTCGAGCAAGAGCCAGGGCACGCGGTAACGGGTCGCGACCTCGAGCACCGCGTGGACGCGGCCCGTGGGCGTGACGACCGCCTGGCCGCCGGTGACCCACGTCCACAAAGGCGGATTGTTGAGCATCACGCGCGCGGCGGACGCGAGGTCAGGCCTTTGGGTGTAGGCCTGCTGGTACATGCACGTGCTATCGCCCCATGAGCCCAACCGCGTGGCCGTGATCCCTAACGTCAGCAGCAAGAGCAGGCCCCACCAGCCCGTGCCCAAATACCGCTGCGCGTGCGCGGGATCCCAGCCGCGGCGGCGGGCGAGCGCACGCAAACCTTCGGGAAAGCCCAGCCCCGCCAAAGCCCAAAGCATGGGCTGGACGCCCGCGCCCGCGTGGAAGAAGCCGCCGCGCACGCCCGGGTAGGGAAACACCCCGGTCATGAGCACGAACAAAGCCAGCCACATCCCCGCGGCCGCGCGCACGACCGGGTGGCGCCGGAGGCGCCATCCCCCCACCCCAATCCAGGGCAAAGCCAACAGCAGCCCGCCCTGCACCGCGAGCGCGGTCTGCAGATTTTGGCCCAAAGCCCAAAGCCGCTCACGCCCAATACTGCCCAGCCCCCGGCTCCACCAGCGCGCGAAGGTGAGCTGGCTCGCGGGGTAAAGGAACAGGTCGTTGTAGTCCGTGAGCCAGAGCACCCGAGTCTGACCTGGGGGGAAGGGCGTGCCCCAGACTTGCGTTTGGCGCCACCACCACGGAGCCATGAGGCTGAGGTAGCCGACCCCCACCGTGAGCGCGCCCCGGGCCCGCGCGGCCCGCCATCCCACGAACAACGCCCATCCGAGCCAAAGCCAGCCTTCGGAGCGGAACAAGTGTATGGCCCCCGCGAGCGCGCCCAGAACCCCCATATATCTGAGGCGAGGCTGGGTCGCCAGCCGGGCAGTCAGCCACCAGAACCCCGCGGCCAGAACCATGAGCCCCGCGAACCCGTCGGCCGCGGGCAAAAAGGCCAAATAAAACCCCGAGGCCGTGGCCCAAAGCGCGGCCCAACGCGCGTGGACCTCGTCGCCCCCCAGCGCACGCGCGAGCTGGGCGCTCAGCCACGGCATGCTCGCGGCCAAGAGCACGAACCCCGCGCGCAAAAGCACCCCGCGGGGGTCCCATCCAGGCAAAGGTGCGAGGAGCGCGTCGGGCACGCGCGCGAGCAGCACGCCGAGCCCCGCGACCAGCGCGGCCCCGGGCGCCCAATAGCTCCCGGCCGGTTGGGGCAGCGTGGTGGGGTCGTTGAGGAAGTGCCACAAAAAAGGTTCGCGCAGCCCCCGGCCATGGGCCCATTCGCGGCCCACGGCCAGATAATACGCCTCGTCCATATAGCCCGCGGTCCAACCTTGCTTGCCCGCGAGGCCAATGAGCAGCGCGAGCCACAGTCCCGTATGCCAAAGCCAGAACCGGCGCCCCAGCTTGTGAGCCATGCTTCCTCCTGGGGACTAGGGGTCCTTGGGCGGAGCTTCAGGCTCCGCGGGCGCGCTCGCGGCATTCCCTGATGCCGCTCGATCTTGCTTTCTCAAGGGATCTGAGCCTTCGCCCGGCGGAGGACTTGACGGTGGCTCAGCACCTTCCCCCGCGCGCAAAGCGGCCTGGATGGCCGCGCGCACGCGCGGGTCGGGCTCGGTGGCCAGGGCCGCGCGCAGCGCGGCTTGCGCCTCAGGGCTGCGGATTTGTCCCAGGGCCCACGCGACGTGCTCGCGTACCAGGGGCTCGGGCTCGTGGCGCAGCGCGTGCGCGAGCTCGGGCACCGCGCGCGGGTCTCGCGCGTTGCCCAGGGCCACCGCGACGTTGCGCAAGTAGCCTCGCCGCTTCGCGCGTTTGACCGGGTTGCGCCGGAACTTGGCCCGGAAGGCCGCTTCGTCCAGGTTGAGCTCGAACCGCAATCGCGGGAAGGGCAATTCGGGCCGGGGGGCAAAGGCCGGATCGCCTTGGGCTGGAGCAAACCGCCGGTTCCAAGGACAGACCATTTGGCAGATGTCGCACCCAAAAACCCAGGTGCCCACGGCCTCACGCAGGGCCTCAGGAATGGCCGCTCGGTGCTCAATGGTCAGGTAAGACAAACATCGCCGCGCGTCGAGGGTTCGGTTCGGGAGGATCGCCTGCGTGGGGCACGCGCGCACACAGCGGTCGCAATGGGCGCACAAATCCGTGGGGAAGGGCGGGTCGGCCGGCAGGGGTAATCCCAAAAAGATCTCGGCCAGGAACACATAGGAGCCGTAACGGGGTACGATAAGGCAACTGTTCTTGCCGATCCAACCGAGCCCTGCGCGCTGCGCGAGCGCGCGCTCCAGGACCGGTCCGGTGTCGGTGTAATAGCGGTACGGAAAGGGATGGCCCACGCGCGCTTCCAAAAATCGCACAATGGCCCGCATCCGTTTGGGCAGCACGTGGTGATAGTCGTCGCCCCAGGCGTACGATGCGACCCGCCCTCGGGGTTCGTCATCCGTCGGCGCCGCGTGTTTGTCAGCGGCCGGGTAGGGCGCGGCCAAAACCAAAATGCTCTGGACTTCGGGCAGCACCCGTCGCGGGTCCGCGCGTTTGGCCATCGCGTCGGGCCGGGCCAGGTAGTGCATCTCGCCGTGGTAACCCGCTTGAACCCAACGCGCGTAAATCGCGTAGCTCTCGATCGGCTCGGGGGATGCGATGCCCGCGCGCACGAACCCCAACTCGCGGGCGTAGGCTTTGACTTCCCGCGCGAGCGCGTGCCAGTCGATGGCGGCGTCGTCGTGCACTTGGGGCCTCATCATGCGAACGCGGACGCGGCCTCGGGCCACGTGGCCGTGACCAGCGCGGGGAGCCATTGGCCCGCGGGGCCGCGCAGGGCGAAGTCGACCACGGGCGCGAGTTGGCTGGGTTGCGGGTTGACCTCGACCAGCACCGCACCTGCCCGCTTCGCTTCCAGGGGAAGACCCGCGGCCGGCCATACCTGGGCCGACGTGCCTACTATGAGCACGACATCGGCCTTGCGCATCCACGCGCTCGCTTGCTCCAGCGCGTCTTGGGGCAGGGGTTCATTGAACCACACCACATCGGGCCGGATCAGGCCGCCGCAATGGGGGCAACGGGGCACGCCTTCCGGGCCCGGCGGCGCAGCTTCCTCCCGGCGTACGGGCCGACCGCAATCAAAACAGCGGTACCGGCCTAAGCGACCGTGCAGTTCGATAACCCGCTGCGAGCCCGCGCGTTGGTGTAAGCCGTCCACATTTTGGGTCACAACCGCCATCTCGGGCACCAGGCCTTCCATCACCGCGAGTGCGCGATGGCCTGGATTGGGCTGAGCCTGTTCTACCAGGCTGCGGCGCCATTCGTACCAATCCCACACCAATTTGGGATTGCGCATAAACGCCTGCGGCGTGGCCAGGTCGCGAGGATCGTAACGGGCCCAAAGGCCGGTTTGGGCATCGCGGAAGGTCGGAACCCCGCTTTCTGCCGAGATCCCCGCGCCCGTAAACGCGACCACCGTATGGGCCGCGCGCAGCAAGCGCACGAGCGATTCGGGAATTTGCAGGGTTTCACGCATGCCAGACCTCAAACGTTTTTTGCAAGATGGCTTCCGGCACGCGCACGCCCACCTCAACGTGGCCCACGCGGACCGGAAGCGCGAACGTAACATGACCGTGGCGACGTTTTTTGTCGTGTTGCAATGCCGCGCGGAACGCGGGCCAGTCCACGCGGCGGGGGATGTGCGTCGGCAGACCCAAACCCCGAGCCCACGCCGCGACCGTGGACGGCCAATCCGCGGGGCTCAGACCCAGGTTCGCGGCCAGGGCCGCTTCAACGACCAAACCGATGGCCACCGCCGCGCCATGGGGGAAGCGGTACGCGAGGGCCGCTTCGATCGCGTGGCCGACCGTATGCCCCGCGTTCAGCTGCGCGCGCAGGCCTGTCCGCTCATACGGGTCTTGGTTGACCACGCGAACCTTGACGCCAATGGCCCGGCGCACAATCTCGTCCGTGTGCTCCTGCAACCCGCGCAACCCGCCTTCCAGGCGTTGCAGCAGGCGCTCGTCGCCGATGAGGCCGTGTTTGAGCACCTCGGCCGCGCCGTAACGCCATTCCTCCGTGGGCAACGTCCGCAGCGTTTCTGGATCGACCAACACGCCCCGGGGCGCGTGAAACGCGCCAACCAGATTTTTGCCTACGGGCAGGTCAATGCCCGTTTTGCCGCCGATGGCCGCGTCCACCATGGCCAAAAGGGAGGTGGGCAGGTTGAACCACGGCACCCCGCGCAAATACGTCGCGGCCGCGAACCCCGTAACATCACCGACGACCCCGCCGCCCAGGGCCACGACCGGGCTGTAGCGATCCAAGCCCGCCAGCGCCCAAGCCGACCACAGATCGGCCGCGACCGCGAGGGACTTGCTCACCTCGCCCGGTTGCAGCACCTGGACCGAGACCTGGCCTGGCGGATGGGTCAACTTGGGCAGGACGTAGCGCACGTGATATTGGTGCACGTTCGCGTCCGTGACCAACGCGCGCGCGGGGCCCCACTCGCTGCGCGCACTTAGAAAGCGGTCGAGGTAAGCCAACCCGTGCGGGACCACGCGCACATCGTAGCCCGCGCCCATACCGTTCAAGCGGAACGCGCCCCACGCGATCAAGGCCTCCCACACCGTTTGGGGCAGGGTGAGATGGGTGACGTCGAGCTTGCGGGGGAAGGAGGCGTAATGGGCCGCGCGGCGGGCGACCAATTGGGCCAGCGCTTCTTGGTCTTGCGCCAGGGGACGCTGCCCGGGCGCCTGCGCGAGGCGTTGGGCCAATGTCTCGAGGTCCGCAGTGAGCACCAACACCGGCCCCGCGGCCTCCGCGGCCTGCCGGTTCGCGGGGTCCAGCAACGCGCCCCCGCCCAAGGCGACCACCGCGCCGCGCGTGCCTTGGTAGCGCTGGATGACGTGTTGCAGGGCTTGGCGCTCGCGAGCGCGGAACTCCGCTTCGCCGTGCTGCGCAAAAATTTGAGGGATGGAAAGGCCTGCTTCGGTTTCAATGACGGTGTCCAGGTCTACAAAGGGCAGGGCCAAAGCTTGCGCGGCCTGGGCGCCGACCGTGCTTTTGCCTACCCCGGGGGGGCCGTATAAAAAAAGCAACGCCATGATGAGCGACTCCCTCTGGGCCTGCGCGGTGCGCCAAGGGGCCAGGGTGCCCCAGGACCTGAACTCCCCCCAACCCGTCCGTTTGCTCTGGTCGGAATCGGGCCTTTTGATTATACTACAGTCAACAAGGACCCTTGTCCGTCCGGGCCTGGCTCGCGCATGGGCTGAGGCCCAGGGGAACTGGCTCGCAGGAGGCGCACGGTGAAGGACGATTTTTATGAACCCCAGGGTGGCGAATCCATAGCCGAACAGTTGCAAGAATGGCGCGAGTGGGCGGTCAAGGAGCTCGAGCGCACGCGCAACAAGATCCGGGAGATTGGTCTGACGGCCGACAAGGTCAAAGAAGAGAGCGAGCGCTTAGGGCAACAAAGCGCGGCCGTCATTAATTACCTGCGCCAGGCGGTTCAGCGGCGCCAATGGCAAGAGCTGGCCCGGGGCTATAACACCGCGCTCGAGACCCAGCGGCGTTATCTCTTGCTGCGCGCCCAAGCTGAACGCCTCGAAGCGCAAAAAGACGCGGCCCAGCCCTATCTGGAGTTGCTGGAGCGCTTTTTGGACGTGGTGACCTTCGCGCTGGAGGAATTGGGCGAAGGCCAGGCCCAGGCCGGCGCGGGGCGAAGCTCGTCGGTTGAGCTGGTCAAGATGGTGATTCAAGCCGAAGAACGAGTGCGCCAACGGCTCGCGCGGCAGATTCACGATGGGCCGGCGCAAGCCTTGTCGAACTTTATTCTCCAGGCCGACATCATTCGACGGCTGTTCGAAAACGACCCAGAGACCGCGCACAAAGAGATGGATTCGCTGCAGCAAGCCGCGAACAAGACGTTTCAGGACGTGCGCGCGTTCATCGCGGAACTGCGTCCGCTCAGCCTGGACGACTTGGGTTTGGTCGCGGGTCTGCAGCGCTACTTGAACATGGTGAAGAAACGCTACAAGGTGCAAACCGAGCTCAAAGTGCAGGGCCAGGCACGGAAGTTGGAGCCCTATCTCGAGATGTTGATTTTCCGCGCGGTCCAGGAGCTTACCTCGCGCGCGGTGGAGGGCCAAGCCACGCGCGTCGAGGTCCTTTTGGATTATCAGGCCATGGGCCAGATCTTTCTGCGCGTGGCCCACGACAGTCGCAAATGGAGCCCCACTAACGAACTGGAGCGCCAGGAAGAGGACGAAGGCCTTCGCTTGCTCAAAGAGCAGATCGCCATTTTGGGCGGTACGGTCACGACCGAACCCGCGGATTATGGCGAAGGCGAGGCCATTGAGATCAGCATTCCCACGATGCCGGCCGAATAACCGCGGGTGAACGGCGCGCCCCAAGCCCCCTTTGCGGGGCTTTTTTGTTTTCTGGTGGACAGGTCAGCAAGCTGGCTCACGCGTCCCGAAACCCCGCGCAGGCGTAGGCGCAGGCAAATCTTGTCGAAGCCCATACCGCAGGCGGATGAACCCGCGCTTGACCCGCGGGCGGCGGAACCCGCCTCGCCGTCGGCCATGCGGCCATGGACGCGGGCGGCTAAACCTGCCCGCTAGAAATTCCCACGCACGCCCGCGCGTTGGGCAGGATAATCCGCGCGCAAATTTATACTAGCCGCGGGCTTCCAGCCCG
>JAADEP010000008.1 GCA_013153335.1 Chloroflexota bacterium | reverse complement strand
TTGCTCAGCGCCTTTCTGCTCGAACATAACGAACGTTATGGATTCAGCCACTACTGGGTTGCATATCCGCTCACATTCATCAGTCAAGAGCGTTTAATTTACGTTCCGCGCCTGCCTTATCATGCGGATCTGCGTTATACACCGCGCTATGATCGATACCCGGCTTACACGTGTCAAGTGCTGCGCGCGCCGCGCGTGGCCTACGTCACCAACGGCCCGCCCGCGCTAGATGAACGCCTGACCCAAGGCTTTCGCGCCGCGGGCATCGAGTGGCGTGAAGCCCTGGTGGGCTCGTTTCGGGTTTATTACGCGCTCAGCCGGCCTATCATGCCGTGGGAACTGGGCTTGAGTCCCAAGCCGGAGGTCGATTGTGCACCGTGAACCCCCTGCAGCGCGTGCGCTGCGCACGTTGGCGCGCGATATGGCCCTGGCCGCGATCGGACTCATGGCCGCGCGCATCGCGCTGGGGCCAGATACGTGGTGGCACCTGCGCACCGGAAAATGGGTCTGGCAACATAAAGCCTGGCCCGCGACCGACCCCTTCTCCTATACACGCTACGGACATCCCTGGAACCCACCCGGGCCGCCGGTACAGGTGCTGATGTATGGCCTGTATCGCGGCGGTGGAATTGCCCTGTTGGACCTGGGGGTCACGCTGCTCGTGGTAGCGACCTTCGCTTGGATCTGGCCGCTGACCCAACCCCATCGGGGCCAGCTCCATCCCCTGGCGCGCGCGGGCTTGCTCGTGTGGGCCGCGGCGACCTCGGCCATTTATTGGGCCGCGCGGCCTTACCTGGTGACCTTTCTGTTCACAGCCATAACCCTTTATTTGCTGGAACGCGACCGCCGGGGTCAGCCCGTGCCCGGATGGCCGTTTTGGCTGTTGGCCATGATGCTCGTATGGGCCAACAGTCACGGCGGGTTCATCGTAGGCTTGTTGGTCGTGCTCGCGTACGCGGTCCCTGACCTGTTGCGCAGCCTGGTGCGAATGAAGCTCGCACGCGCGGGACGAACCCTGCCTTGGGGGATACAGCCGCGGCACCGGGTGCGGTTTTGGGCCGGGCTCATCCTCGGGCTCTTGGGGATGGGCAGCCTCACGCCCGTCGGCCCCGCGCGCTGGCTCTACCCCTTCCAAACTGTGGGCATTCGTGCATTGCAGCAATACATCGCGGAATGGCAAGCGCCCTCATGGGACCAGCCCACGCTCTGGCCTTTCTGGGCCTGGTGGCTCGCGCTGCCCTTGCTAGTCCTCGCAGGATGGCGACGCTGGCCGTCCGAACACAGCCTGCTGTGGTTTGGCTTCGGACTGCTAGCGCTGCAAGCGGTGCGTAACGTGGCTTTGTTTGCGTTGGTCGCACCCATGGCCTTGGCCAGTCCGCTCGCGCGGGCCCTGGCTTGGGCCCACGCGTGGTGGACTTTGCTGCGGGGGCCTCGCCGCCCTCGGGCCGCGCCGCCGGTTCGGGTCTGGGTGAATCGGGCCCTGGTCGCGCTGCTGGTGCTGGCGGGGCTGGCCAAATGGGCCGCGGCGCACCAGCCCGCGCGGCTCGAGGCCTACCTGCGTGAAGCCTATCCTGTGGGCGCGGTCGCGTACATTCGCCAAACCCGCCCACCTGGTCGCATGTTCAACAGTTACAATTGGGGCGGATACCTGCTCTGGCACCTGCCCGAATACCCGGTGTTTGTCGATGGTCGTACCGACCTTTATGGGGATGAAATTTTGAGCCAATGGCTGGACGTGGTACGCGGTCAGCCGAACTGGTCGACCATCCTCGACCGTTGGGACGTAAACTTCATCCTGCTCGAGCGCGAGTTCCCCATTCACGAGGCCCTGGCGCGCAGCCCAGATTGGGTTCTGGTTTATGAGGATGGTCAAGCACGCGTCTGGGTCCGGACCCCCGCGGCCACGAGCTCGTCGTCGCCTTGACGCCGCGCGCCAGCCATATACATGCCCAAAGTGGCCTTGTCGACTTTATCCGCGTCGAACACCGCGACGATTTCGCCTTCGTACATGACCGCGATGCGGTCCGACAGCGACATAATCTCGTCAAGTTCCGCGGAGATCAGCAGAACGGCCACGCCCTGGTCGCGCATTTCCACGATACGGCGGTGGATGTATTCGATCGAACCCACGTCGAGGCCGCGCGTGGGCTGATTGGCCAACAGAAAGCGAATGGGCCGGCTGAACTCCCGGGCTACAATGACCTTTTGCTGATTGCCGCCCGACAGGGTTGCGACCGGCACCATGGGGCCGGCAGCACGAATGTCAAATTGTTCGATCAGCCGCTCCGCGTTCTCGAGGATCGCTTGGGGTTGCCGCTGCCATCCGCGCGCGAAAGGCGGCTTGTAGTAGGTACACAGAACCAGGTTGTCGGCAATGCTAAAGGGCAAAACCAGCCCGTGCTTTTGCCGGTCCTCGGGGATGTGCCCCAGGCCGTTCTCGATGAGGATGCGCGCGTTGTTGAACGGCATGGATTTGCCGTCAAGCACCAAAGTGCCCTTTTGCGGCCGCCGCAGGCCGGTCAAGGCTTCGGCCAACTCGGTTTGCCCGTTGCCCTGCACCCCCGCGATGCCCAAAATCTCGCCCGCGCGCACCTGCAGCGACACGTCCTTGACCACCGGCACGCCGTTCTCCTCCACCCGCAGGTCCCGGATATCCAACACCACCGGGCCCGGCTTGGCCGGTGTCTTTTGCACCTCGAGCACCACTTCGCGGCCCACCATCATCGCGGCCAGCTTTTGCTCATCCACCTGATCGGGCGTGGTTGTGCCCACCACCTTACCTCGCCGCATGACGGTAATACGGTCCGCGATGGCCAGCACTTCTTTGAGCTTGTGCGTGATGAAGATGATGGACACGCCCCGGTCCCGCAGCTGCCGCATGACCGCGAAGAGCTCTTCAACCTCTTGCGGCGTGAGCACCGCGGTAGGTTCGTCCAAAATGAGGATGCGCGCATCCCGGTAGAGAGCCTTCAAGATCTCCACCCGCTGCTGCACACCCACGGGCAGGTCCTCGACCAAAGCATCGGGGTCGACCTCAAGGCCATAGCGCCGTGAGAGCTCGAGCACTTGCTGCCGCGCGCGGGGCAGATCAAGCACAATCCCAAAACGCACCACCTCGGCCCCGAGGATGATGTTTTCGGTAACCGTGAACACGGGCACCAGCATGAAGTGCTGATGCACCATACCAATGCCCAAACGGATGGCGTCGTGCGGGCTGCGAATCACCACGGGCCGACCATCGACGAAGATCTGCCCTTCGTCGGGCTGGTAGAGCCCATAGATGATGTTCATGAGGGTGGTCTTGCCCGCGCCGTTCTCGCCCAAGAGCGCGTGGATCTCGCCCGGACGCAGATTGAAATCCACGTGGTCATTCGCAACCACGCCACCCGGAAAGCGCTTGGTGATGCCACGAGCTTCCAAGACGTATTCGCTCATGCAACTCCTCCGAAGGCCGAGGCCTCAAACCGCGCCGCGCGCCCAAGGCCGCCAAGGCCAAACGCGTGGCGCCGAGCCGTGACCGGCCCAGACCGAACCGGCCGCGCTATTCTTTGACGTAAGGCTGCCCCACCGCCGCGGGCGGCCGCGTGCGCCCACCAACGCCAGCCAAGACGATGATGGTCAGCAGATACGGCAACATGCCGATGAATTGGTGCGGAATTTGCAACGCGCCCATAAACTGCAGCTGGGTCTGCAGCGCGGTCGCAAAGCCGAAGAGCAAAGCCGCGCCCCACGCGGACAAGGGGTCCCATTTGCCGAAGATCATCACGGCCAATGCGACGAACCCGCGCCCGTTGGTCATCATGCGTTCAAAGGAACCCACAGCTTCGAGGGTCAGGTACGCGCCCGCAAGACCGGCCAACATCCCTGCGAGGGTGACGTTCATGTAACGCATGCGATACACGTCAATGCCCAGGGTGTCGGCCGCGCGCGGGTGTTCCCCTACTGCCCGGGTGCGCAGACCCCAGCGGGTGTAGTAGAGGAAGAAGTGCACCACAAAAATGAGGACGAGGGTAAGGTAAGTCAACGGCGGGTTCTGGAAGAACACCGGGCCGATGATGGGGATCTTGGAAAGCAAGGGGATGGCGATGGGCTGGAACTTCCCTTTCGTCGCCAGGCCGACTTGATAGAAATAGCCGGTCAGGCCAAACGCGATCATGTTGAGCACCGTGCCGCCGATGATTTGGTCAATCCGCAAAGTCACCGACATAAAGGCCAAGGCCCAACCCATGAGCGCGCCCATGAGCACGCCGGCGATGGTGGCCAAAATCAAACTGCCGGTCTTGACGTTGACCAAAAACGAGACGAACGCGGCCATGAGCATTTGGCCTTCAATGCCGATGTTGATGATGCCCGACCGTTCGCCGATCAAACCGCACAACGCGCCCAAAATCAGGGGGATAGACTGCCGCAAGCTCGAGGCCAAAACGGCTTCGGTGATTTGCGCGTTGCGGTTGTAAGCGTAGGCGACGAACAGGACCAACGCCACCGCGGCGATCATGCGGCCACGGTTCTGTCGAAAGAACGTCCGCCAGGGGGTCTTCATGGGCTGCACTCCACAAGAGGACTAATCACCGCTACCCCAGCCGGTACTGAGGACCAGCTTCTCTTCGCCCGCTTCTTCCTTCATACGCAGCATTCGGCGCAATAAGAACTCGGCCGAGATGAAGAAGAGCATAAGGGCTTGGATGACATCGATGATTTCCTTGGCGACATCAGCAGCAAACTGCATTTGGCTGGAACCGGCCTTCATCGCGCCGACGAGAAGGGCGGCAGGCACAACGCCAAAGGGATGGGTTTTGGCGAGCAGCGCGATGGTGATACCTTCAAAGCCCAAGCCCACGTTGAAACCAGGCTGATACCGTCCAACCACCCCTTGGGTCTCGACCGCGCCGCCCAACCCCGCGAGCAAGCCGCTGATGACCATGGTTGCGATCATGACCTTGGCCACCGAGATGCCCGCGTAGCGAGCCGCGTGACGATTCTGCCCCACCGTGCGAATCTCAAAGCCGAACGTGGTCTTCCACAGCAGCCAATAAATCACGCCGGCCAAGATCACCGAAATCACAAACCCCGAGGGAATAGGGCCCCAGGTGGGCAGACGGGCTGACTCCAAAATCGCGGGCGTGCGCGCGACGATGTTCATGGGCGAACGGTCCTTCCACGGGCCGTCGGCCAAATAGTCGGTGAGGTTGATCGCGATGTAGTTGAGCATAATGGTCGTGATGACCTCATGCGCGCCCGTGTATACCTTGAGCACGCCGGGGATCGCGGCGAACAGCGCGCCTGCGGTCGCCCCGGCCAACAAAGCCAGCGGTGCGTGGATGTAAGGCGGCAAGCCCTCAACGCCAAAGCCCACCGCGGCCGCGATAATCGCGCCGAGCAGCAGCTGCCCTTGAGCACCAATGTTGAACAAGCTGGCTTTAAACGCGAAAGCCACCGCCAGGCCACTGAAGACCAAAGGGGTGGCTTTCTCGAGCGTGCGCTGCAAGGCCTGGGCGTCGCCGAACGCGCCTTTCAGCAGCGCGCCATACGCGACCAACGGCGACACGCCCGACGCCAGCAAAATCAACGCACCGATAAAAAGCGCCAACGCGATGGCAGTTAACGAAAGCAAGACCGAGCGCATCCGTCCACCTCGGCAATAGGTTGGCATTCATTATACCATTGTCTTTGCGCGCTCGCGAAGTTTGACAGGTGAGCTCAGGGTCTCCTTAGTCACGCCGCCTTAACGAACTTCCCCAAGCAAGGGCCGCCCCAGGCGAGCCATACCCTTAGGGCATCCGTCGTCCAGAAGCCAGACTCGCATCCCGTCCGCCATGTGGCCAGACCCGCCCCGCGCCCTCGTGTCCGACGGGGGCTGAGATCCTGTTTCTGGGCTTCCCGCGAGGTCTGCCTCGCTTTCTCCCCGTCAGCCTCGGCTTCGCATTTGGGCATTCGCAAGCAAAGCTAATATTGGGTGATGCTGGTCGGATGCTCACGTTCGCCCGACGCGGCCTTGACGCTCTCCTGACGTCCCGCGGGTATGACCAAGGTGTCACGTCGTTGATTGGATTGGTTTTTTGAGGAGGAGGCACGTATGCATTCCCGCGAGGTTCTGCAACTTTTGGGACGTGTCCGGCGTTGGGGTTGGCTCGGGTTGATGGCAGGACTGCTCTTGGCCTGCCAAATCGCGCTCGGCCCTGAGGGGGTTCAGGTTTTCACCGCGGCGACCGCAACACCGGCCCGTACGCCTTCGCCCCGCGCGCAGACGCCCCGAGCCGAGCCAACCCAGGCCGTACCCTTTCCCTTTGGCGCGGCCGCGCCGGTGGTGCCGCCTACGCCGGTACCCACGCGCCCCGGGCCCGCGACGCCCCCAACTGCGATCAGGCCCACCCCAACGACGGGGGTCGTGCCAGTGACCGGGAGCATTATGGCCGAGATTTGGGACTTCCCCAGCGGGAAGTATGCCAAGGCCCAACAAGGTGTGTATTATGCGGTCGGTGGGGATGTGTACGAGCTCAACCTCTATGAGCGACCCTTTGTAGAGCAAACGCAAGCTGTTTTCTACCCAGACCTCGACATCCGATACGCGCGCTTGGTTCGGGTGGGGGATTGGTTCTTCCTCGCGCTGCGGTTGCATGGGTTGCAGGCGGGCAGCACCGCGCCCCGCGGCGATTATGGGGTCGAGTTGGATGTAGATCTCGACGGACGGGGAGAATATTTGGTCTGGGCCCAAGGCCCAATCGCCGCGACATGGAGCCCGCAGCATGTGCGCGTGCTGGTCGATAACCGGCCCGATGTCGAAGGCCCGCGAGCCTGCACCAGCGACGCGCCTTTACGCGGCGATGGCTACGAACAGGTCCGTTACGTCGCGGATGCAACGACCGGTCTGGCTTGGCAAACCTGGGGTTGGGAGCGCGAGGGCTCATCCACATACCCAACCGTTTATCTCGCGTTTCACGCGCGCTTGTTGGACGGCCATGGCCAGCGCATGCTCTGGCAAGCTTGGGCGGACGGCGGCCTGAAGCAGCCGGGCCAGATGACGTATCACGACCGCTACACGCGCGCCCAGGCAGGCTCGCCCTATGCGCGTGACCCGAACTTCCCCATCCGCGCGATCGCGCGGGTGGACAACACCTGTCGGGCTGCGTTTGGCTTTCAGCCTACGGGCCTGGAACCGTGCCTGTGTGAAGCTACGCGTACCGAGCTGTTGTGCCCCGCGCCGCCCGACGCGCAACCCGCACCGGGGTGCGTGCCTGACGGCCCGGGTACGTGGTCCTGCCCGTATGCGTCCTCGACCGGCGGCGGGATGCCGCAAGTGACCGCGGCCGACGCGCGCTTTTTCTGCACGTGGGACCCAGAGCTCTGCCAATGGTCGTGCCGGTCCGAACGCCTGTGCCTCCCACCAAGCCCAGAAGATGCCCGAGCGCGGGTCACGCCCGTGTTGCCGGACGGCGCGGCCTCAGCCTGCTATAACGTGCTGGGGGAGCTGGTGTGCACGGACGGGACGACGCCCTCGTCTGGGGCAGGGCCCGCAGGCTTGGACGTGCCGCGCCTTCCCTTTGACCAACCTCCAGGCCCGGGCAATCTGAGCGTGCCCGGCTTAGGCGGATGGGTCTTGGGCCAAGGCGAAAAGCAACGCGTTTGCGTCTGGGACCCCAATTTGTGCCGCTGGCAGTGTCGCGAGACCCAATGCGTGCTCCCTGAGCCAGGGCCCAACTGCGAACCCTTGGGCGATGGACGTTACCGCTGCACGTCGGGCGGCGAGCTCGAGCTGACCACTCTGTGCCAGGCCGATACACGCACGTGCCGCTGGGATTGCCAGCCAGAACAGACATGCCCTGCGCCGACCGAGGCGCCCTCAAGCGCGTGTCAGCCTTTGGGCGAGGGCGCGTGGGCTTGCTCCTCTGAGATCGGCGCTTGGGTTTGCTCGTGGGACGCGCAACAATGCGACTGGCGTTGCGAAGACGACACATGCCGCATTCCCAATCAGGATTGCGCGTTGGACGAGCGAACCGAGCATTGGATCTGCCCGGGCCGGGGCGAATTTGAGCAATGCACGTGGAGCGAGGACAAGTGCCGCTGGCGCTGCTGGAATCCCATCCGCCCGAAGCCCAGCGAAGAGCCCGGGGATGGGTCCGGCGAGCAGCCGCGTACGTGTCAGTCCGAAACATATTGTTCGCTGGACGGCGAGATATGGTATTGCAACGACGGCAACGCATACAGCCGTTGCGAGTATGACGGCTGCACCTGGCACTGCGAATGAAGTTCGTCCTTCGTACGCGAGGGCGAGGCTATTGCCAGAAGTTCGTTTGGGCGGCGGTCTTCTCCAATGGGCGCAGGTGGTCCGAGGGGCGTGGCGGGCCACCTGCGCCCTTATCTTGCATGCGGCGCGTTGACCTTCGGGAGCAGGGTGAACGCCCGGCCCGCAAAACCGGGCAGTTCGCTGCCCGGGGAAAGCGTAAGGTACACGAGTCAGCCCTTGGGCTTGAAAAGCCAACGGCCCGGGTGCCCCCGGGCCGTTGCCGTCCGCGCGTTGGGCGAGCGATCACGCTTTGGCGCGCACGATCCACCAGACGCCCGCGGGCAGCAGCCACACCAAGAGCGCGAGGCACAAAAACACGAGCCCCATGCCCGGTGGTACCTGGCCGCTTTCCGCGCCGACTTCGTACGTGCTCCCGCCCATGAGGGTGACCAGACCCATAAACCCGCAAAAGAGCGAGGAACAGGCCGCGAGCAACGCACTACAGCCCAACCCGAGCTTCGCATTTCGGTTCATGCTCGTCCTCCCCAGAACCAAGGTTTGCTTTCCTCTAAGTTACGCGGCCCTCGTCAGGAAGACGTCAAGAAGGCTGACGCTCCCCTGACGGCTTCAGGGTATCGCGGAGGTGAGGCTGTAAGCCCAGCCAGTTTGATCGGGTGGGCGCGCGGAGAGACTTCGCGGGGCCCTCGCGCGGCGCGCGGTAGGCCCCCAGGTTGAGCATGGCACGAGTTCGACCCATCAGCTTCGGAACAAAGCCCACGACCGCATGGGCTGGATCCAAAACAGGAGGACGTGGATGCAACGGCTTTGGCGATGGATGGCCCTGGGAGGCGCCGCGTTGCTGCTCGCGGCATTAGCCCGAGGGCTCGCGGGGCTCTTAACAGGGCCGGCGGATCGCGCGGGCGCGGTAGTTCAAATTTTGCTTTGGCTGCCTCGCTGGCCCGACGGAGTACAAGTCGGGCTCTTGAGCTTGGGGACCGCGATGCTCGGGCTCGCGCTCGGGTTATATGGCCTGCGCGGCCGACCACAGCCCAGACCGCCGGCCCGGCCTCGAGCTTCCTCGGCGTTTGCTGTGGACCCTTGGAACGACACCGAGCCCCTTCCTCGATGGGAAGTATCGGAGGACCCTCGAGCCCAGGTCTTGGCCCTGCGGGAAGTCGCCCGAGGGCTTGAAGCACGGGGACGGCTACGGGCCGCGCGCGAGGTGTACCGCCAGGCGTATGAGCTCGCGGCCGCGCACTCTGGGCTGGTCGAGGTCGCAGGCGAACTGCTGGTCGCGCTGCGCAAAGTGGAACGTCGTCTTATGCGGCAGCGGCCATCGCGTTGGGCCCGATGGCGCGCGCGGATTCGGCGTCCGGGGCCTTAGCCCCGCGCGGTTAGGTTTGACTCGTGGTCGCGCGTTCGGGGTCATCCCCCAGCACGGCTTGAACCCAGGCTGCGCGATCCCGCTGTTGACGCAAGGTATCGGCCTCGCGACGCAGCGCGCGGGAAACTTTGCGAAAGAACGTTCGTTCCCATTCAGCCAAGGTGAACCGGTCGTTGCCGGTGAGATTCTGCGCTTTGAGCCATTGGAGCAGGGCCAACGCTTCGGCGAAACGTCGCTGTTGGTGCCACAACCGTACGGCGAAGACCAGGACTTTGTCGCGCAGGCCCTCAAAATTGTGCTCAAGGGCCAGGCGTAAGGCCCGACGCAATTGCTGCTCGGCTTCGTCCAGCCGGGCTTGCTCCAACAAGAAGTTCGCGTAGAAAATCCGGGAGCTGCATTCGCTGTAGCGCAAGCCGTGAGCTTGGGCTTCGCGCACAGCCTCTTGGAACTGTTCTTCGGCCTCGGTCGGACGCTGCAACGTTTTGAGAACAATGCCCAGGTTGGTTCGATACGTAGCGCTTAGTTCGGGCAAATTCGCGCGCTGCGCGATGTGCAAAGCGCGGCGCAAGCGCAAATACGCCATGGCCGGGTCCTCGCGGTGGATCGCGATGGTGCCCAGGGTGCCCAAAATATTGGCTAGCTCGCGTTGCGCGCCGAGGCTCTGCGCGAGGCGCAGGGCTTCTTCGGCCACTTCTTGGGCTTCGACTGTGCGTTCTTCCGACAGCAAGACGAACGCGAGATTGCTCAAAGTATTGATCAAGAATCGAGACGCGCGGAGCTGACGATAGCGTTGGGCCGCTTCTTGCAGATAGCGGCGAGCGGTCGCCAGATCGCCGCGGTGGAACGCGATGCCGCCCAGGTTGTTGAGCGCGTTGGCCGCGTCGATCGCGTAGTCCTCGCTGGCCTCGGGGTCGTTGGGCCGCACGCGTTCGGCTTCGGCCTGGAATAAGGCCAAAGCCTCGGCTTCGAGCTGTTCGGCTTCTTCGAGCTGGCCCAGCATTTGCGCGACGCTGGCCAGGCTTTGCAGCGTGCGCGCGTAATCGCCCCGGGCATCCTCCAGGTGCTGAAAGAGGGTTCGGGCCTGCTGCAGATGCGTTTGTGCGGTGGGGAAATCGCCCGTGAGATAGGCCAACAGCCCTCGCAGACGCAGCGTACGCGCGAGCAAACGTTGTTGAGCTGGGCTGGGCTCCAGGGGTCGGACTCGGGCCAGCAGCCGATCCAGATAGGCCGCGCCTTCCCGCGCCTGGCCATAATAACGGAACCACGCGACCAAGCCCCCAATGACCGCGTCGATTTCGTCAAGGGTGCCGTGGTTTAGCAGGTCGTCCATATAACGCAATAGCACCGCGCGCAGCGGGGCCAACCGCCAAATCGGAAACCCGCGTTCCGTACGCAGCGCGCGCAAGGCCTGGGCCACCCACGTCCGGGCCCGCTGCTCCCACGCGCGGCGGTCGTCGGGGTCCGCCTCCCATTGCTCACGCGCGAAGGCCCGGGTGAGCGGGTGCATTTCCCACAAGCGGGGACGTGCATCGTGGCCTTCGTGCAGCGTGAGCAAGCCCCGTTGGGCCAGAGCGCTCAGGGTTTCGTCCGTGACATGGGCCACAGCCTGGGCCGTGGCAGTGTCAAAGGCCGCCCCAAAGCCCGAAAGCCGGACCAAGGCTTGTTGCAGCTGCGCGTCCAGCCCAGTCCACGTGCGCTCCAAAAGCACGCGCAGCGAGCGATGTTGCGGCGGTTGGTCGCGGTAAGGCGCTTGGATGTCTAAGGCCGCTTGACGCAGGGTTTCGGCCACGCGCGCGCAGGGCGCCTGCGCGATTTGGGCCGCGGCGAGCTCCAGGGCCAAAGGCAAACCCTGGGTGAACCGCACGATATCCAACACCGCAGGGAGGTTGTGTTGGGTAAGACGGAAGGAGGGGACCAGTTGTTGAGCTCGGGCCATAAACAGAGCCACGGCCGGGAACGCCTGAGCCTCTTCGGGCGTGAGGGGTTCGTCCTCCGCAGTCGGATAGCCCAAACCTCGGATCGGAACCCGTTGCTCGTGGCGCAAGCGGAGGGGTTGGCGCGCGGTGGCCAAAATCACCATATCGCGCCCCGCGCGGAGCACATCCTGCACCCACTGAATTAGCCCTTCTTGTTCGGCCGGTACATCATCTAAGACCAACAGCGCGCGCTTGGGGCTTAGAGCCCGGACCCAATCCTCGGGGTTTGGCCCGCTTTGGAGCGCGGGCTGCAGGTGCTCGCGTAAGATGGCCAAGAGCTCGGCTTCGTCGAGCGCGCCGGACAACGGCACCCAATAGATCCCATCGGGGAATAAGGTCAGGGACTCGCGCGCCAAGGCTTCGGCCAGCCGGGTCTTGCCAATGCCACCCGGCCCGACCAAGGTCACGAGCCGGGTATTGGGTTCCGCAAGGCGGGCCAATATCTCGTCACGCTCGGCCTCGCGTCCAATAAGTGGATAGGGGGACTGGGGAAGCCGCGCGCGCTGTCGAGCGCTCTCGGGCTCGGGGAGCAAGTTGTGCTGGACGTCGTAGATGAGCCGCTTCGCGTCTTCGGGCGGGTCAAGGCCCAATTCGTCGCGCATCATGCGCGCATATTCGTGGTACGCGCGCAGGGCCGCGCCCTTGTGGCCTTGCAGGGCCAGCGCGCGAATGAGATATGC
>JAADEP010000067.1 GCA_013153335.1 Chloroflexota bacterium | reverse complement strand
CGGAGGCGGGTATCGCTTCCCGGCTCGTTACGGCGGCGCTGGCGACGCTTACTCGCTCGCCTTCCCCAATTCCTCCTCCACGCCCCTGTCCAAACTTTTGTCTGAACTTCAGAGATTTTTCCTTGTTTTATTTCTTCAGACCGTTAGCATACTGCAAATAAAGGCTTCCCTCTTTGCCCCGCCATATTAGTTCGAGAGGAAGAATTTGCAACAAAACCCTTATCTCAATAAATTGGCCTGGAACTCCAACCAACCAGAGATAACAAGAGCCAGGAGAGCTATAATGCTGGGCCCATATATCTAATTTCTCGCCTTTTCTGGGCAGAGGTCGACTCGGAACAAATTCACCCCATAAATAGACAAGCCAGGGGGAATTAGAGTAAATAACTTTACATTTCTCTCTAGCTCTTTGAGAAGAACGTAAGAATACTAACAAATTGTTCTCCTTCCATCCCCAACCACCGCGCTCACCTTGCCGCAACGGTAATATAACTTTATTTAACTGTGAAAGATGTAGTCCAAACAACATGAAAATCCAAAGCAAAAGTATTGCAGATTGCACAAGGTGGACACATTTTAAGCTACGCCTTCTATGTTTTCTCAAAAGATAAAAAGAGTTTGGTAGTTTGCTTTTAAGTGGTACTGTAGCATTGTGATATAGTAATAAGATAAGAAGCATAGTTGAAGCTGGAAAAATTGGGCTTAATAGACGTTGGTTTATTTGGTCAAAGTAAATTGTACTTGATGTAACCAGCAGTGTCAGCAGATATATAAAGATCCACGAACTCAAAAGTGCGTATGCAAAGAATACATATTTTCTTATATATTCCCGTTTGTATATTGTATATACGGCTAGATAACTAACCGTCAATAGAATTAGTATGCTAGAGCCCTTAAATTTTAATATAGGGCTAGGGATATACCATTCTGAAACTTTATACACTACTAACAAAAGAGAATCTAAAATATTAAATGAGTCTTTAAATTGACGGGGGCCAAAAGGTGTACGAGTGAGCCAGATATTTCTCAAAATCCAGCTTACCAGGGGGGAAATAGAAATTATAAAAAAGTATCCAGCGCGAAAAATACGTTTGCTCCGGGGCGAAAAGATGCTTATCCATATAGCAACCCAAACTATAACTACAGCCCCTACATAGCGTGTTAATGCAATTAGTATACTTAGTATAGTGAGAGAGTATATATATTTAGGGGACGGCTTCCGTCTGTATAGTTCAAGGTATATCAGCAACCCAAACCAAAGAGTCAAAAAAAGGGGCTCTGACCAAAGCATGGTAAAAATTTGCACCATAGGTTGTGAAATAAAGAGCAACGCAGCCAATAAAATACTCAACCACAATGGCCCAAAACGGTTGAGATAGAACATCGACAAAAAGGCCATGCTTCCCCACAAAACCCCATGCAGAAATGGCGCTAACATGAGAGGATCTGCGTGGAATATCCAAGCCCAAAAAGCTAGCACGCTAGGGAAGAAAGGGGGGAAAACCGTCAATGGGGTGGCTTGATAGGTTTGCCAGCCTTGTCCCTGTAGCAAAGAACGAGCTACCGATAAATACTTAGCAGAGTCAGGTGATAAACCTATTTCGAATCCGCCTAAAAGCGCAAGCTCCCAAGTAATACCTGCACCTAATACCATAAGGCTGGCGAAAAGGCTTCTTGTGTTAATATTTACTTTCTTGCGTGACATTGTGTAAGCCTCCAAACTCTGTAGATATTTTATTTGTCCTGCTGGCCAGTTTACTGTTAACTGCCAATCATAACAAAAATCACCATAGCGAGTCAAGGGGGTGCAGGCAAGGGGTGCAGGCAAATCCTGTAGAAATGAGAAATAAAACAAGGGCTAACCGCAGCGGATGATGCTCGCCCAGCACGGGATTTCGCCTCCAGAAACCACGACCCACGCTCTCAATCGGCTTTGGAATGCCTTGCGCCATGGGAAATGGCGAGCTGGGAGGCGGTGCTCAAGGCCTGCTCTGCTTGGCTCAACGGCGACAGCCCCTTCGTCTCCCCTTGCCACTTGTCGACCGTTTCTACAACATTTGCGTGCACCCATGGCAGGCCACCCACCCCGCGGAAGGCGCCATGGTACAATGGCCACGGGGTTGGCGAGGAGAACAATGGGCCGACGGGGTTGGACTTCGGCTCGTTGGGCCCGCAAGTTGAGGGTGGTTCTCATGCGCCTGCAGGACTTTCGACCCAAATCCCAGTTGGTGACGCGGCAGACGCGTGTCACCAGGCCCCGGTTCCCGGTGGTTGATGCGCACAATCATTTGGCCGAACCCTTCGGCGGCGGTTGGGACCGCCGGCCTGTGGATGAGCTGCTCGCGCAACTGGACGAAGCTGGCGTTGTTCACTATGTGGACCTCGATGGCGGTTGGGGTGAGGCGATTTTGCAAGACCATCTGGACCGTATCAAAGCCCGAGCTCCCGAACGCTTTAGCATGTTCGGCGGTGTGAACTGGGACCGATGGCCCGAGTTGGGCAACCGGTTCCCGGCATGGGCCGCGGAACGGCTGCGAGTGCAAAAGGCTTGGGGCGCGGACGGGCTCAAAATCTGGAAGCCCTTTGGCCTGCACGTGCGGGATCATCACGGTCAGCGGGTCCGGGTCAACGATCCGCGGCTGGATGTGCTCTGGGCCACCGCGGCCGAGCTGCACATGCCGGTGCTTATTCACGTCGCCGACCCAGTGGCCTTTTTTGAACCCATCGACGAGACCAACGAGCGTTGGGAAGAGCTTCAAGCGCATCCTGAATGGGCCTTCCCAAGTCCCCCTTTCCCCTCGTTTCACAGTCTCATGCGGGACTTCTGCGACTTGGTTCGTCGCCATCCGCAAACCACGTTTATCGCTGCGCACATGGCCTATCCTGAGAACCTGCATTGGGTCGCGCACGCTTTCAACACGTGCCCGAACCTCTACGCCGACTTCTCGGCCCGCGTCGCGGAGTTGGGCCGGCAGCCCTACACGGCACGACGGTTCTTCTTGCACTACGCCGAACGCATCCTCTTTGGCCTGGACCTCGGCCCGTCGGTCGAGAGCTATCGCATCTCGTACCGCTTCCTTGAAACCGACGATGAGTACTTCCCCTATAGCCTGAGCGAAATCCCGCCGCAGGGGCGGTGGCAGATCTATGGCTTATATCTACCGGATGCTGTGCTGCGCAAAGTGTATTATGACAATGCCCGGCGGATTCTTTTGGCCCATCGCCCCGACGCCCGCGCGTATCTCGCCCGCGCCTTAACCGCGTGGCAACCTCAGCGGGAGGTCGTCCGTGACCCGGCCCAGACTGAGCTATCACCGTAAAGGCAACACCCTGGCCTTATTGGACGACTTGGGGCCTTTGGGACAGGTCGCCGTTGTGACTGACCCCGCGCCAGGGCCTGAGAAGTTGGTCACGCGCCTGGATGTTCGTCCGTTGCGTGAACACGCGCTTTGGCTACGCGTGCGCCTGACCAATCTGGGACGCACGCCCTTAGCCCTGCGTCGGGTTCAGGTCCCGCGGTTGCGCTTGGCAGCCGAGTTTTTGCAGCCCGGCCAAACCTGGACAATGCAAGCGGCCGCAGTGGCCTGGGGTCAAGACTTCGCCTTCCCTTTTGACCCGAACTTTGAGCGAGAGAACTTTTTAGGGCATGTGCAGAACGGCGAGGGTGGCGGGATTCCAGTGGTGTATTTTTGGACCCCGCGTCATGGTTTGGCCTTGATGCACATAGACCCCGTCCCTCGCCCGTGGTATATGCCCGTGCGACGAGGGACTGTTGCCTTGGAACAGCGAGACGTCGTGTTGGCGCCGGGTGTGACGTTTCTCGCGGCTGAAGTGGTGATCAGCGTGCATCGAGGCGACTTTTTCGAACCCTTGGCGTTGTATCGCGAGCTCATGGCCGCGCGCGGACTTGATATCCCGGAGCCGCACCCGGCCGCTTTTGAAGCTGCTTGGTGCTCGTGGGGCTATGAGTTCGACGTACGACCTGAGGAAGTGCTCCGGGTGTTGCCTTTGCTCGAAGAAATGGGCATTCAATGGGTGACACTAGATGACCGTTGGTTCGACTTTTATGGGGACTGGTATCCTCGACCCGACACCTTTCCTGGTGGCGAAGATGATATGCGCCGGTTGACCGACGCCATCCATCAACGAGGGATGTACGCGCAAATCTGGTGGTACCCCCTCGCGGTGGAGGACGGCCACGGGGATTGGGATGCGCGCCCACATGGCGTCGCGCGGCTCTTCCGGGAACATCCGGATTGGGTCGTGCGCAACCCCGACGGTTCGGTCGCGCGGAACAACCGGCATCTGGCCATGTTGTGCCCGGCCCATCCTGGCGTTCAAGAGCACACCCTCGAACTTACCCGGCGGTTCATTGAGGATTGGGGATTTGACGGGCACAAATTGGACAATGTCTACACCATGGCGCCCTGCCACAATCCCGCGCACCGACACACCCATCCCGAAGACAGCGTGCGCGCGTTCGCGGATGTATATCGCCAAATTTACGACTTCACCGAGGCTCGACGACCCCACCACGTCACCCAAATTTGCTCTTGCGGTACGCCGCTCACTTTCAGCCTGTTGCCAGCGTTGAATCAACCCGTCACCGCGGACCCCACGTCGAGTTTGCAAGTACGACGGCGTATCAAGTTCTACAAAGCCCTGTACGGGCCCGACCAACCCGTGTTTGCGGATCATGTCGAGCTCACCGACACGGGCGCGGACTTCGCCTCCGAGATCGGCGCGGGCGGGGTGCCGGGCACCAAATTTATTTGGCAACCCGGGCCCGAGACCTTGGCCCGGCTGCGTGAAGTGTGGGCTTTGGATGAAACCCAGCGGGCCGAGTGGCGCAAATGGTTCCAGCTTTATAACGCACATCGTCCGGCCCAGGGCGAATACCTAAACCTCTATGACCTGGCCTTTGACCACCCAGAAGGCCATGTGTTGCGCAAAGGCGAACGCTACTATTATGGCTTTTTCGCAGAGCAATACCAAGGTCCGATCGAACTCCGGGGCTTGGCTCCTCAGCGCTATCGAGTGCGCGATTACGTGAACGAGCAAGACTACGGCGTGGTGGAGGGCCCGGTCGCGCGCCTAAACGTGAATTTCCGGCACGCGTTGTTGCTCCTCGTCGAGCCCCTTGACCGCGCTGGGGTGGACTCGGAAGCCTAGCCCGCCCGGCCAGCCTTTGCCCCGGCGCGCGGACGACGCGTGAATCGCGTTGTGAAGCTCGCGTCGCATCCTGGCATCCCTAAGGAGGCGCGTATGCCTGTCACCCGGAACGAGATCGTCACCCAGCCCGAAGCCTGGGCCCAAGCCTTGGACGAAGCGGCCGCGCACGCGTCAACCTGGCGCAAACACCTCACGGAGGTCGCGCGCGTGGTCTTTACCGGCTGCGGTTCCACCTACTACCTTTCCTTAGCCGCGGCTGCGTTGTTCCAGAGCTTGACCGGCCGCGAAGCGCGCGGGGTCCCGGGCAGCGAGCTTGCGTTATACCCTGAAACTGTGCTCACGCGCGAGCCAACCGCCTTGATCGCGGTGAGCCGATCCGGCGCGACCAGCGAAACCTTGCGTGCGGTCGAGGTGTTTCGCGCCGCGGCGCGCGGGCCGGTGCTGGCCATCACCACCCGCGCGAACGCGCCGTTGGTCGCTCAGGCAGACGATGCCTTGGTCCTCACCCAAGGCCAAGAGCGCAGCGTCGTTCAGACCCGGTCCTTCGCGGCCATGTATTTGGCAGCCGTAGCCTTGAGCGTGCATTTGGCAGACTGGCGCGAAGGCCTCACAGCTATGGCGCGCTTGCCCGAGCTTGGGCGACGCATTATCGAACGAGCTGAACCTTGGGCCGCGGCCCAGGCGCATCCAGAACAAATCACCCAGGTCTTCTTTCTGGGCAGCGGATCGTATTATGGCTTAGCCGCAGAGCTGAGTCTTAAAATGAAAGAGATGAGCCTAACCCCGAGTGAACCTTTTCACACTTTAGAATTTCGCCACGGCCCCATGAGCTTGGTCACACCCCAAACCATGTTGGTCGGGCTAGTGGACGAGCGCCACGCGCGGTATACACGCGCGTTGTTGGACGAAATGCAACGCCTGGGCGCGCGCGTCCTCCGAATTGCAGAAGACGACGCCGAATTCCCTTTGCACGCGGGCGTGCCTGACCTGGTGCGCGGGGTGCTTTACTTGCCGCCGCTGCAGCTGTTGGCCTACGAGTGGGCCGTGGCCAAGGGCCTCGACCCCGATCAGCCCCGGCATCTGCAGGCCGTAGTGCGTCTGTCTTTCTAGCACCACACCGAAGCACGGGAGGGCCACCGATGCGAGCGACATGGCTTCGTGCCTTTGGGCTCTGGCTGCTTGGACTGGGGTTGGCCATCAGCTTGGTGGGATGCGCCAGTCCCCCGCGCGAAGCAACTTTCACGCCTCTCTCGTCTCCCACGTACGCGGACAAGCCCACGGTTACCTTGGCCCTAACGCGGACCGAGCCGCCCACGTTGACCCTCACGCCCACACTTACCCCCACGCACACGCCGGCCCCTACGCCCACGAACCCGGTTGAGCCTTCGCCCACAGGCCGCGCGCGTTCGCAACCTGCATGGTGGCAGCCTCAACCTGGGTTGCGCTGGCAGTGGCAACTCACCGGCGATTTGGTCTTGGACCTTCCGGTGGATGTCTATGACCTCGACCTGTTCGACGTCGACGCGGCTGTTGTTGACCAACTGCACCGCCGTGGCGTGCGGGTGATCTGCTACATCAGCGTGGGGTCCTACGAAGACTGGCGCCCGGATGTGGACCGCTTTCCGCCCGAGGTGTTGGGCAACGCGTACGAAGGCTGGCCGGGCGAGCGCTGGCTTGACATTCGCCGCATCGACGCGCTTGCGCCGATCATGCGTGCTCGCCTGGACCTCTGCGCGGCCAAAGGCTTTGACGCGGTCGAACCGGATAACATCATGGTCTACACCGAGGACACAGGCTTTCCTATCACGTACGAGGACAACATCCGCTACGCGCGCTGGCTGGCTGAAGAAGCCCACGCGCGCGGGCTTGCCATTGGCTTGAAGAACGGTGCGGAGATGGTGCCCGATTTGGTGGACCTTTACGACTTCGCGATCACGGAAGAGGCTTTCTACTACGACTTCGCCGACGCGTTCATCCCGTTTCTCAAGCAAGGCAAAGCAGTGTTCGACGCGGAATACACCGACACCGATGTGGATTGGGCCCAGGCTTGCGAGCGCTCGCGCGCGCTGGGGTTCAGCACCATCCTCAAGAACCGCGACTTAGACGCCTGGGTGCGTTTTTGCGACGAATAGCAAGACCCGAGTCGAACGATGTCTCGCTACGATCTGCTCGTCTTGGGCGAAATCAACCCGGACCTCATCCTGCGCGGCGATGTGGAGCCCGAGTTTGGGCAGGCAGAGCAGTTGGTCGAACACGCGACTTTGACCGTGGGGTCGTCGAACGTTATCTTCGCGTGTGCGGCGGCCAAATTGAGTTTGCGGGTCGCGTTCGTGGGCTGGGTGGGCGACGACCTGTTTGGCCGTTTCATGCTCTCAGAAATGCGCGCGTGCGGCATCGACACCACGTTCGTCCGGGTGCACCCCGAGGGCCGCACAGGGTTTAGCGTTATTTTGCAGCCGCGGCAAGGCGAGCGAGCTATTCTGACCTACCCCGGGCTCATCGCCGCCCTGCGAGCCGAAGATGTGCCCGAGCGCGCGTGGGCCCACGCGCGCCACGTGCACGTTGGCTCGTTTTTCTTGCAGACCGCGTTGCAGCCCAGCTTGCCCGCGCTGTTCGCGCGCGTTCGCCAGCAGGGCCGGACAACGTCGTTAGATCCCAACGACGCGCCCCAAGGCCGCTGGGAGGCCCTGTGGCCGGTTCTCGCCCACACGGACGTGTTTTTGCCCAACGCGCGGGAAGCCCAAGCCTTAACCCGCACCGCAAGCGCGGACGCGGCCGCGCGACGTCTGGCCCATCCCGAACGGCTGGTAGCCATCAAGCTGGGGGCACAAGGCGCGCTCGCGGTGCAAGGTAACCGCTACCTGCGCGCTGTGCCTCCGCGCGTTTCGGTCGTTGACACCGTGGGCGCGGGGGACACCTTTGACGCTGGCTTGCTGTATGGCTGGCTGCAGGGATGGCCGTTGTCGCGCGCGCTGGCTTTGGGTGTGGTTTGCGGCGCGCTTTCCACCCGCGCGGCCGGCGGAACGGCCGCGCAACCGAGCCTGGACGAAGCCTTGCGCTGGCTCCCGCAGGTTGAGGTTTTCGAAGATGTGGCCCCCAACGGGCCTGAGGAGGTGGCTTAATCATGACGTATTGGGACTTGGTGCTGGCCTCGCGACAATACCCGCCCGCGCGCGGGATCGTATCGGTATGTTCGGCCCATCCCTTTGTCATCGGAGCCACCCTGAGCTTTGTTCACCGGCTGCCCAGGAGCATCCCGGTGCTCATTGAGTCAACGTCCAACCAGGTGAACCCCGAGGGAGGCTACACCGGTATGACGCCCAAGACGTTCGCCGTGTACATCCGCCGAAGGGCCAAGCAGGTTGGCGTGCCCCGAGCGCGCGTGTATTTGGGGGGCGACCACCTGGGACCGTTGCCTTGGGCCCACCTCCCTCCGGAGCAGGCCATGGCGCGGGCCGAAACCCTGGTCGCTGCCTATGTGCGGGCTGGGTATACCAAAATCCACCTGGATTGTTCGATGCCCCTGGGCGGAGAAACCCGGGTGGACGTGGAACTCGTGGCCGCGCGTACCGCAGCCCTGGCTCGCGTGGCCGAGGCGGCTCGCCCCGTGGGCGTCACCCTACGGTACGTCATTGGGAGCGAAGTTCCGCCTGCGGGCGGGGCCAAGGCGGAGGAAGGCCCACCGCCCATCACGCGGCCCGAACAAGTTCACGAGACCTTAACCGCGATGCAGGCCGCGTTTGCCCGCGCGGGTCTGCACGACGCATGGCAACGAGTGCTCGCGTTGGTGGTGCAGCCCGGGGTGGAATTCGGCGCGGAAACGGTGCACGTCTATCAACCCGGCGCGGCCCGAGCACTGACCGAGGCTTTGGCCACATGGCCACAGCCGTTGGTATACGAAGCCCATTCCACCGATTATCAGCCGCGCGCGGCCTTGCGCGGGCTGGTCGATGACGGATTTGCCATCCTCAAAGTCGGGCCCGCGCTCACGTTCGCGTTCCGCGAGGCTGTTTTCGCGCTCGAAGCCATTGAGCGCGAGCTGGGGGTGCCCGAGCCATCCCGCCTGCGCGAAGTGCTGGAGCAGGTCATGCTTGATGACCCGCGTCATTGGCAGCGGTATTACCCGGGCTCGGAAGAGGAACAACGTCTGGCGCGTGCGTTCGGCTTGAGCGACCGGATCCGTTACTATTGGTTGCGGCCGCAAGTGCAACGAGCGTTGGATCAGCTTTTCGCCAACGTGCGCGCCCGACGGATACCATGGGGGCTGTTGCACCAATACTTGCCTACGATCGCGGACGCGGTACGCGCGGGGCAGCTTCCGTCCGATGCTCCGCGCGCGTGGGTTATGGCCCACATCCAAGCCGTGCTTGAGGATTATGCCTGGGCTACGCGGATGCTGATGGCGGATTAGGACGTCCGGTCTGTTTCGAAGCATCGGCCATAGGGTCAAATCCCGTGAGATAGCGAATCTCTTCCCGAAAGAGCTCAACAGGGCGATGGGGCTGATCCGAAGGGCGCACGCACGACGCGGGCTCGGCGACGAGCTCTTGCCAGGGCGGTAAGGTAATGCGACCTTGAGCGTCCAAGTCCAAGGGATGCAAGATGCAGTAGAAGGGCTTCCAACGCCACGGATGCTCGCCCGCAGCCAAAGCCGCGACTTGAAGCGCGCAGCGGGCATCCCGGCGCAGGAAGATGCAGCGCGTGCCTTTGGGATGCCAGGCCGCGTCGCGCACGCGCGCGGGGCGCACCCAGCCGCTCAGGCTGTGGGGATCGGGTTCACGCGTGGCTTCGAACCATTGCTCGGGGTCCCGATCTTCGGGCTCGAGGTAAGGTTGGATCTGGCTCGCGTGGCGAAGGATGTCTTCGATCTCGGCCTCATCCACCCAAACCCCTTGAAAGCAACACGCGGCTCCACACGCGGGCCAGTCACAACGCCGGATGGGCATGGGCTGGGCCAGGCGCGGGTCGAGTCGTTCAGGCCAAGGGGTCGCGTCGGTAGCCGCGGCGGCCACTCTTTCCCCTAATCTGACAGCGAGACTTCCGAAGACAACGAAGGTTGCGGTTCGACCCTTTGCCACGCGGTCGCGAAGCGGGGGTCCAAACGCAGCGTGGTGAGCAGGCCTTCCCGCAAAGAATATCGAGGCTGATAGCCCAAGAGTCGGTGCGCCTTGCTCAGGTCCGCACGCATGCGTTCGACACCGCTGCTGCCGCGAGGATTGTAAATGATGGTCGCGCGGTGGCCTGTCAGCTCGAGGATCAGCTGGGCGAGCTCGCGGATGGAGGTCTCTTCGCCGCTTCCGACGTTGATGATCTGGCCGCTCAAGCCCGGCGCGGTGCTCGCGGCCACCAGCGCCCGCACCACGTCGTCCACGTACACAAAATCGCGCGTCTGGTGCCCATCCCCATGGATAACCAGCGTGCCCCCACGCACGGCCTGGTACAGGAAATTGGGGATCACAGGCGGATAAGCAGGCGGAAGGGGTTGCCCCGGTCCATACGCGTTGAACACCCGGAGCGCGATAGTCTCGATGCCCCAAAGGCGGCCCAAGGTGTGTAAGTAATATTCTGCCGCGAGCTTTGAGACCGCGTAAGGCGACCCCGGGTTGGGCCGCAGGTCTTCATGCAGGGAAGGGTGGTCTTGCTGGCCGTAAATCGCGCCCGACGAAACCAAAATGACCCGACGAACGCCGGCATCGCGCGCAGCCTCCATCAGACTGACCGTGCCCCCAACGTTGACCTGATTATAGGCGCTGGGATAGAGCACGGACTCGGGCACGGACACGCGCGCGGCCAAGTGATAGACGCAATCCACGTCTTGCAGCAGGGTCCACAGCTTGGGGCGGTCGTTGACATCGCCGCGGCTGAAGTGCACACCGGCCGGCACCCGTTGCGGGTCGCCGGTGGAAAGGTCGTCGATCCCGCGCACTTGGTGGCCTTCGCGCACCAAACGGGCGGCCAAGGCGGAACCCAGAAAACCGGCCACGCCGGTAATGAGGAAGTTCATTTCGGCCTCCTTGGGTCACGCTCCTTGTTCGCAGTTCCCGGCCTCGATCGGACTTTGGGGTTTGAGGAAGACCAGCACAATAGGACGGCGACGGAGCTCGTTGTAGGCCAGATTTTGCGTGATGGAAGTAAGGGTCTTCTCCACATCGCCGGAACTGCCTTTGGCGAGCGTGCGCTTGATACGTTTTCGCAGCAGGCCGATGAATTCTTCTCCTCCGTCCGGTAAGCTAAACCCACGGGTGATAACCTCGATGGGGCCCGCCAAGCGCCCCGTGGCCGCACTCACCGGGACCTCCACCAGCAGCAGGCCGCGGCGAGCCAGATCTTGGCGGTCCCAGATATCCCGGATGCTGGTTTCGCTGACCACGCCCCCTTCCACAAAGACCCAGCTTCCGGGCACGCGTTCCGCGAGGCGCATTTGGCCATTACGGAATTCAATAACCTGGCCGTTTTCGACCACCGCGATCCGGTCTTTGGGGATGCCTACTTGCTGGGCCAGCCGCGCGTGCTGAACCAGGTGCCGCAATTCACCGTGAATGGGGATGAAGTAGCGCGGCTGAACCAGATTGAGCATGAGCTTCATTTCTTCCTGGCTCGCGTGCCCCGATACGTGCACTTGCGCTACGGGGTCGTACAGCACCTGGGCACCGCGTTGGATGAGCCGGTTGATGGTGCGATATACATTTTCCGCATTGCCCGGGATGGGGTGTGCCGCGATGATAACCGTGTCTCCAGCCTCGATGTTGAACGGTCGACGGCCCCGTCCACCCAGGCCGGCCAGGCGCCCGAGAATCGAGGACGGCTCGCCTTGCGAACCTGTCACCATGAGGACAACTTCTTGGGGCGGCAAGTTCAAGGCTTCTTCTAAAGTGATCCACGCCTCGTCGGGGATGCGCAGATAGCCCAACTTGCGCGCCATGCGGGCGTTTTCCACCATACTGGTGCCGACGAACGCGATTTTGCGGCCCAAGCGTAGCGCGACCTCCGCGACTTGCTGCATGCGCGAGATCAACGACGCGAAGGTCGCGACCAGCACTCGGCCCGGCGCCTCGCGCATCGCGGCTTCCAGCGCGGGAGTGATAACCCGCTCCGAGGGCGTCCATCCGGGCTTGTCCGCGTTGGTCGAGTCGGCCAACAGCGCGAGCACACCTTTGCCGCGCCGCGCGTAACTGGCCAGGGCCGCGAAGTCGGTCGGCTTGCCATCGATGGGCGTTTGGTCGAACTTATAGTCGCCGGTGTGAATCACCACGCCTTCGGGCGAGGAAATAGCCAAGGCCACCGCGTCGGGGATTGAGTGCGTAACGTGGATGAACTCCACCGTGAACGCGCCGATGCGAACCCGCTGGCCGGCCTTGACCTCGTGGATGGGGATATTGCGCAGGACTTTGTCGCCCTTGAGCTTGACTTCGAGCAGGCCCTTGGTCAAAGGCGTGGCATACATCGGCGCGGGGATGCGCTCCAACACATGCCGGACTGCGCCCGTGTGATCTTCGTGGCCGTGGGTGTATACGATGCCCCGTACGCGATGGGCTTTGTCGTAAAGGTATTGGAAATCGGGGATAATATAGTCAATGCCGGGCAGGTCGTTCGGGGGGAACATCAGTCCGGTGTCGACGATGAGAATATCGTCGCCGTACTCATACGCCATCATGTTCTTGCCGATTTCGCCCAGTCCCCCCAAGGGAATAATTCGTAGTGCGGTGTCGCCCATGGCCTTCCTCAATGCCGCTCCGTTGGGATGAGGTACCGAGCCCCCTCTCCGCTCGTTTCGCGTCAACGTGATTATAACATGCGCGGGATGGGGCC
>JAADEP010000051.1 GCA_013153335.1 Chloroflexota bacterium | reverse complement strand
CACGTCCATTCCCAGTATTCCCTCTTGGACGGTTTGAGCCGAATCGATAAGCTCGTTGAACAAGCCAAGGAAATGGGCATGCCGGCCATCGCCCTGACCGACCATGGCGCGTTGTACGGCATTGTAGAGTTTTACGTCGCCGCGAAAAAACAGGGCATCAAGCCCATCCTGGGGATGGAGGCCTATTTAGCCCCGCGCACGATCCACGATCGAGACCCAAAGCTCGACAAAGCGTCGCGGCATTTGCTGCTTTTGGCCATCAACGAAACGGGCTGGAAAAACTTGATGCGGTTGGCCACCATCGCCCAACTGGAGGGCTATTACTACAAGCCGCGCATCGATCGCGAAATTCTGGCCCAATACGCGGACGGCTTGATCGCAACCACAGGCTGCCTTTCGGGGGATGTGCCTGTGGCCATCAAACAAGGCGATCTGGACCAGGCTCGTAAGTATTTGGATTGGTACTACGAAGTCTTCGGCCCGGATCGCTTTTTCTTTGAACTTCAGAGCCACAACATCCCTGAGCTCGAAGAGGTCAATCGAACGCTGCTGGAACTCGGCAAGCGTTACAACGCGCGCTTCCTCGCGACCAACGACGTGCATTACATCGCGCAAGAAGACGCGCAAGTGCAAGAGGTGCTCATCGCCATCCACACGGGCAAGAAGCTCTCAGACAAGAATCGCTTGCGCATGCACGACCCAACGTATTACTTGCGCTCACCTGAGGAAATGCGTCAGCTGTTTGGCGAAATCCCGGGCGCGCTGGAAAACACCCTGCTCATCGCCGAGATGGCGAATGTCGAGCTGCACGTTAATTCCCTGGCCCAAGTGCATCGGTACCTGCTGCCCCACTTCCCCGTGCCGGAGGGCTTTAACACCCAGACCTACTTGCGCTACCTGGTCGAGCGCGGCTTGCGCGAGCGCTACGGCGACCGGGCGGATTCGGCCGAGATTCGCGAACGCATGGAGTACGAGCTCCAGGTCATCCACCAAATGGGGTTCGACGCCTACTTCTTGATCGTGTGGGATTTGGTCAACTACGCGCGCGAACAGGGCATTTGGTACAACGCTCGCGGGTCTGCAGCCGGTTCGCTGGTCGCGTATGCCCTGGGAATCACGCGGGTGGATCCCCTGAAGTTCGACCTCATCTTTGAGCGTTTCCTCAACCCCGATCGCCAAAGCATGCCCGACATCGACATTGACTTCCAGGACGATCGGCGTTATGAGATGCTCCAATACGTCCAGCGCAAATACGGCGAGGATCACGTCGCGCAAATTATCACCTATGGCACCCTGAAAGCCCGGGCCGCGCTACGCGATGTCGGGCGCGTGATGGACATTGACCGGAACAAAGTTGACCGTTTGGCCAAACTCATCCCCAACGTGCCTAGCCGACCGGTTACCCTCGAAGAGGTGCTAAAAGGCCGAAAGAAGAAGGAAGAAAACGAAGAATACGGCGTTCCTGTGCCCGAAGTGGTGGAATGGTACAAACGCGACCCCGAGGTCAAAAAGCTCATCGACACCGCGATCAAAATCGAGGGCGCGGTGCGCAACTTGGGCACCCACGCGGCCGGCGTGGTGATCACCCCCAGTCCCTTGGTCGAGCACATCCCCCTAAACCGCCCTACCGGCGACGCGCAAGACACGCCCATCAAGGCCGTAACCCAGTTCGAGATGGGCGTGCTCGAAGATATGGGCCTGCTCAAGGTGGATTTCCTGGGCTTGGCCACCCTCTCGGTCATGGCGCGCGCGTGTCAGCTCATTGAGCAGCGGCACGGCATCAAATATGACATGGATACCCTGCCCACCAACGATCCCAAGGCCCTGGAGCTCTTAGGGCGGGGCGAGACCGCGGGTGTCTTTCAGGTAGAAGGTCAGGGCTTCACCCGCTATTTGGTCAAGATGAAACCGCAACGGCTCGAAGACATCGTGGCCATGGTCGCGCTCTATCGGCCAGGGCCCATGCGCTTCATTGACGTATATATCCGCCGCATGCACGGCCAAGAAGAGGTGACCTACCGCCATCCTGACCTCGAGCCCATCCTCAAAGAGACCTACGGCATCACGGTGTATCAGGAGCAAGTGATGCGCGCGGCCATGGTCTTGGCCGGCTATACCGGCGCGGAAGCAGACTTCCTGCGCAAGGCCATTTCCAAGAAGAAGGAAAAGGAGCTGGCTAAGCACCACGTCAAGTTCGTGGAAGGCGCGGTTGCGCGCGGCATCGATCGAGAGCTCGCAGAGCAGATCTTCGAGGACTGGCGCCAGTTCGCGCATTACGGCTTCAACAAATCCCACGCGGCCGCGTATGCCAAGGTCGCGATGCAGACCGCGTTCCTCAAAGCCCATTATCCCCTTGAGTACATGACCGCGCTGTTGACGGTATTCCTCAACAAATCCGACAAGATCGCGCATTACGTCAGCGAAGCGCGGCGCATGGGCTTGATTATCCTCCCGCCTGATGTCAACCACAGCGAATGGGAGTTCGTGATTGAGCGTATTGACGAAGAAAAGGAAGGAATTCGCTTTGGCCTGGGCGCGATCAAAAACGCCTCGCGCAACGGTGTGGAAGAGATTCTGCGCGCGCGCCGCGAGGGCGGGCCCTTCCAAGACATCAACGATTTCATCCAGCGGGTGGACTTGCGTAAGGTGGGCAAGCGCACCTTGGAAGTGCTCATTAAAGTCGGCGCGCTCGACCGCTTCGGCGATCGGGCTGCGCTGTTAGCTTCAATGGACCGCATGGTCGCGCTCAGTGCGAAGCATTTCAAAGACCGGGCTGCGGGCCAGCTCTCGCTCTTCGGGGATTTGCAACAAACGGGCCCGACCGTGCACGAGACATTCACCTTCGTGATGCCCGAGCGGGAAGTTTCCCTGCGCGAAAAGCTCGCTTGGGAACGCGAGCTTACGGGCGTGTTCTTGAGCGAGCATCCGCTCGCGCCGTTTTTCGACCTGCTGCCGAAGATCGTGACCCACTTCGCACCCGACCTCGAAGAAGCGCGGCACGGCCAAACCGTACGCGTGGCCGGGGTGCTGGTCGAAGTGCGCCCTCATCGCACCCGCAAGGGCGATCCCATGGCCTTCGCCACCCTCGACGACAGTCGCGGCACCATCCCCCTGGTCATTTTCCCGCGCGCCTGGCGGGAATACAAAGACTTGCTGCAGGAAGGGCGTATTGTGGTGGTCACCGGCAAGGTGGATGCGGACGAACCGCCGCCCAAGATCTTGGTGGACCAGGTGACCAACAAGGTGGAAGTGCCCAAAGAGTTGGTGACCGCGCCCGAACCCGGGAGCAACATCGGGCTGCGGTATACCGCGCCGCCCATCGAGGCCCGGCCCGTAGCCGAAGCCACCTCTGGCCGGCCCGTCGCGCGCGGCGGCCATGCCTCGCGGCGCGCGAACGGGGGTAACGGCGCGCGGCGGCCAAGCCTATCCCGCACGGAACCTCGAGTCGACGCGCCTTCGCTGGTGCTCTACCTCCATCCGCAAGACGAGCCCGAGAAAGAGGCCCGCCGCATGCAAGCGCTGTTGCGCGTCTTGCGCGCGCACCCGGGTCCGTCGCCGGTGCGGTTTATCGTGCACCTCGAGGGCCGACGTTATCAGGTGGACTTCCCGAACCAGACCATCCAAGTTGACGACGCGCTGTTAGAGCAACTACAACGCTATTTGCATCCGCATTTGGGTGAACGTTGGGCCCGCGTTTAGCCGCGGGCAGGAGGCCCGGCCATGGCCTCGCGGCTGGCCACAGTTTGCGCCGAAACCCTCGCGTTGGCTCGGCAACTCCAGCAGATCCCCGGGCCGACGTTTCACGAGGCGCGGCGGGCCGCGTGGATGATGCAGCGTTGGCGCGCGCGAGGATTGACGCCTTGGCAAGACGCGCTGGGGAATGTGTACGTGCGCTGGCCTGGCCGCGACCCTAACGCGCGGCCTGTGGTGGTGACCGCCCATCTGGATACGGTCTTTCCACTGGATACGGACTTAACCCTGCGCGAGGACTCGGGCCGTTGGTATGGCCCGGGCATCGGCGACAACAGCATCGGCGTGGCCGGCCTTTTGGGCCTGCACGCGTTGTTGGCTCAGGCAACGCCTTTGCCGTTTGACCTTTACCTGGTCGCGAACGTGCGCGAAGAAGGCCTGGGCAACTTGGACGGCATGCGCGCGGTCGTGGATCGGTTTCAAGGCCGCCCACGCGCGTACATCGTGCTGGAAGGGCTGGCGTTGGGCTTGATTTACCATCGTGCCGTGGCCTCGCGGCGTTACCGGATCCTCGTTCGCACGCCGGGCGGGCATCCGTGGTCCCGCGCGGCCGGCCCTTCGGCTGTGCATGTGGTCGCCCGCATGGTGGCCGATTTGGCCCAGCGCCCCGCGCAGGAACAACCGCGCACCGTGCTCAACGTTGGTCGCATTTGGGGCGGCACTTCGGTCAACACCGTCGCGGCCGAGGCCGGCTTTGACCTGGACGTGCGCTCCGAAGATCCGGGCGTGCTGGACGCTTGGGCGAGCTGGGCCCTCGCGCGCGTGCGGAGCCATGGGGCCCCGCGGGTTGAGGTGCATGTGGAGACTTTGGGCGTGCGCCCTGGAGGCGCCTTGCCCCCGGACCACCCATTGGTCCGCACCGCGTGGTTGGCTTATGAAAGCCAGGGCATCACGCCCCAGCTGTGGTCAGGCTCGACCGACGCCAACGTCCCCTTGAGCCGCGGGTATCCGGCCATCACGGTCGGCCTGACGCGCGGCGGGGGCGCGCATACGCGGCACGAATACATCGAGGTATCGCCGGTGTGTCAGGGCCTGGCCGCGTTGGCTCGCCTGGTCCGACTTCTGGCCCTGGAGGCCGAAGAACGAGCTTCGTCCGGATAGGGTGCTGCGCCCTGGGCCACCAGCCTGGGCGTGGCGTGCACCCCGCGCTTAGGCCTCGCCCTTAGGGCGCTGTGCGATGGCCCGAGGGGTTGGCCCGCATACCCAGGCGGCCGGCTTGGGTTTTGATTACCCCTTGAGGAGGGCGCCATGCCCGCGTGGGTCACGTTGTTCTTGAGCTTGGTGGCCATGTTCGCGAGCTTGTTTTTGCTCGCGTGGTTCGTGCGGCGGCAGGCGCTGCCTCGGGGTTTGCAAGTGGTGGGATGGGCCAGCGTTGTCGTCACCGTGGCCGCGTTTCTGGGCTCCTTTTGGTTCGAGACCGCCCTGCCCGCACTGCGGGCGGGGCGTGTGCGCTCCGTGCTGATGAGCTTGGCCCAAATGCTGCTCATGACCCTGGGCGCGGGCTTGAGCTTGGTCGGCGCCGCACGCTTTTTGCGCGCGTGGTTGACCATGGGCTGGGTTGTGGACCAGGGCCCTGGAGGTTTTTTGCGCGCGTCGTCGCCTTTTCAGCACGTGCGCGCGGCGTCCCACCGTAGCGCCCGCTGGGCTCGAGCCTGGGCTTTGATGACCCGCGTGGCTCGGTTGCCGGGCCTGGGCGAATTGCTCCTCGGCCTGGGGCTGACCGTGTTGGCTGGTCAAGGCCTCGAGCCCGATCCAACCTTGTCACCCGACCCGAAGCTGATGACGCTGGGCTGGTTCGCATCCGGGCTGGGCGGCTTACAATGGCTTTGGCGGCGAAGGAGGCGAGGCCCATGAGCGTGCGAGAGCTCTTCCGCGGACGTGCTTCTCGGTTTGTGCTCGCGGTCGGTTTGCTCGTTGTGGTTGGGTTGGCCGGGTGTCAACGCAATATCCTGCGCGCGACGAGCCCCCGGTCAACGGCTTCGACCGCGCGGCCCTTCACTTTGGTGCACCTCGATCCGCCCCCAGGGAGCGATTTGCCGCCTCAAGGCACGGTGTTGCGTTTGACCTTCAGCCAAGCCGTTGACCCGGAATCGTTGTCGCGCGGGCTCACGCTGCAAAGCGATTCCGGGCCGGTGCCCTATACCCCGGCCTGGCCTCAGCCCCATACGCTCGAGCTGCACCTGCACGACCTGCCGCCCGAGGCCGGCCTGCGCCTTCAGCTCGGGCCTGAACTTCGGGCGGTGGATGGCCAGCGCTTGCCGCGCGAAGTTCAGGCGCAATACCGGGTTCTGCCTTGGCTTCGGGTGGATCAGCAGGACCCGCCTTTGACGTCCGAGGACGTGCCCTTGGTCTCAGAGCTGCGGTTGCGTTTCAATTTGCCCGTGGTCTCGCCCGCGCAGGTGGGCCGAACTGTGGCGCCCATCTTCACTTTGGACCCGCCCCTGGCTGGCGAAGGCCGATGGACAGACCCTGCGACGTTTGTGTACTCTCTGGACGCGCCTTTGCCGCCGAGTACCACGTTTACCCTTACCCTGGCCGAACTCACCAGCTCGCTGGGCTCTCGCCTTGACCCTCATCAACCGCGCACGTGGACCTTCCACACCGAACCCCTGATGGTGGACGAGTTGACCATCCGGCCAGCCTATCTGGATCAGCCCCCAAGAGATGAGGTGTATTACTTTGACAATAATCTTAAAATTCGTAGCAGCCAGGACCAGGCCAATTTGCGCGCGTCTTTGACACCGGTGTTTACCCTGGAGCTTAATCGACCATGGGACCCCGATGTGCTCCGCAGCCGGCTTTGTCTCAAACCGGTGGATGCACCGCCCAACGCATGCGCAGCGCTCCGTTGGCTCCCGCAACGCCACCGGCCCAACGTTTTCCAGTTCACGCCCGAACAGCCGCTTCAGCCAGATACCGCGTACGAGGTGCGCCTTACATGGGGCGATCTCGCGCCCCAACCGCCGTTCCGTTTCGTGTTTCGGACAGTGCGTCCGCCTTTGCGCCTTGTGGTGCTGAAACACTACGGCGCGGACGCTGAGGTACAGCAGGGTTTCGTGCCCCGTCTCATCGGGTATTTGAACTCGTCGGGCTTTGTCCATCTCACTTTCCTCTATAGTGCAGCCCTGGACCCGGAACAAGACTTTCGAACGAAGTTCTCGTTAGAGCCTGAAGATGCTGTGTTGCATGTCGACGCCGAGCCGGAGCGAGGTTGGATTTCGGTCTCCATCGAAAACTACCGTCCGGGCGCGACGTATACCTTGACCATGCACGGGGGACTGCGAAGCCGTTGGGGTTGGTCCATAACCGAGCCGCTGGTGCTGAAGCTCACCATGCCTCGGCGCCCGCTCACCGTGGCCTTTGGGATAACGGCGGATCAACGCATGCTTCTGCCCGAGCGCGAGCGGCATATTCCAGTGTTTGTTTCGCTGGTGAATGAGTTGGGGGTCGACCTCGTCCCGGTTCCGCCCCAGCAGGCGGTATCGACCTGGCTCTACCTCAACGAGGCCCCGGATCAGGCCCTGCTTGCCGCGCGGCGAACCGAGTTTCTGCCCGTGTCCGACCCGATCTACGCGCGTTTTATCGACTTCCCCTTGGTTCAACCACCGCAAACTTTGACGAAAGGGGTGTATTGGATCCGTGCGTACGCGACCCGTGTCCCCCTCGAGCTCCTGGATCCAAAAGAGCTCGAGGGCTCGCGCGAGACGCCGTGGTATCGCTTGGCGATTGTGGATACGTATGTTGCGGTCAAACAAGGCGCGAGTGAGCTTTGGGCCTGGGCAGTAGACGCGCATACTGGCGCGCCCCGTTCGAATGCCCGAGTTTCGGTGTTCGACGCGAACGCGCGCCTGGTTCACCAAGGCCGAACCGATGACGCAGGGTTGTTCCATTGGGCGTGGTCTGAACCCAAGTCGGACCTTGATTCGTATTTGGTCGTTGTGGGCTCCCCCGGCGGTGAAGGTCCCTTTGGTCTGGGTCAGGCCGATTGGGTTTGGACGGCATCCCTGTGGTCCTGGACCGTGGGCTGGGGCCTTGGTTATCCCGACCCTGTCGGCGTACGCTGGGTGACCGATCTCTACCCCGATCGGCCTTTGTATCGTCCGGGCGACACGGTCCACTTCCGGCTCGTGGTGCGAAAAGCATTCGATGGGCGATATTCGCTGCCGCCAGAGCTCAACGGCCAATGTGCGGTGCGCGGCTATGACCGAGTGACTTGGCGCGAGGAGGAGCTGGTCTCCCTCGAGGCGCGCACCGATACGCAGGGCGAATTCGTGGCCTCGCTGCGTTTGCCCAAAGACACCCGGCCCGGAGAGTACGAGCTCGTCTGCAGGTTGCATCCTCTTGACGAAGAGGAAGATAACGTCATCGCCTCGGTTCCCATCACGGTCGCTTATTATCGCAAACCCGAGCTGGATCTCGAGGTGACGCCGTTGAAAGATGGGCGTGAGGTGGAGGTGGTCACACGCTTTTACAACGGCGCTCGCGCGAAGCATGTTCCCTTCCAATGGACGCTGTATGCCCAGGACGCCAGCATGGAATGGCCCGATTGGTGGGTTGGGGATCACTGGTGGTGGGAAGAGGACCGCAAGTTTTATAGCAGCTTCGGCGCCGAAGACTGGATGTCTGTTGACGCGGGCCAAGGCGAGACCGACGCGCAAGGACGGGCGCGCGTTCAGATTTCCTGGCCTTCCTCGCAGAAGCCGTTGCGTTTTCTCTTTCAAGCTCAGGCGCGAGGTCCAGAGCAGGTTCCTGCGGTAGGACAGGCCTCGTTCGTGGTACATCCTTCGGCCTTTTATCTCGGACTCAAACGGGTGTTCATGCCCCGGGCCGGCACGCCGCTCTCGTTGGAGGTGCGCGCCTTCCAGCCTGACGGTTCAGGCCTTCCCAACACCCCGGTGCATTATCGGGTGGTTCAGGTTCAGCTGCGTTGGTATTGGGATGTGTACGGTTCGCTCGACAAAGAAGCTCGCTATACCCCCCTTCTTGAAGGTGACCTGACCACTGACGCCCAAGGCTCAGGAACGATCGCGTTCACGCCGCCGCAAAGCGGGCTATATGGCGTGGTGCTGGAATCGGGGGACGTACAAACCCGGGCTTGGTTCTGGGTCTGGGGCGCGCAGCCTTGGGGGAACACGCCCCCCTCGTCTCGGCTGGACATTCATTTGGACCGGGAAGAAGCCCGTCCGGGCGATGAGGTCACGGTCTTTATCCCCAACCCATGGCCCCAGCCCGCGCAGGCCTGGCTCACCCTCGAACGCGACACGGTGCACCGCACGCGCATCATCCCCGTGCCCCCAGGGGGGACCCAGGTCCGCATTCCCGTCACAGAGGACGACATCCCGAACATCTTTGTGACGGTTGTGCTTTGGGGCCAGCGCCCGGATGGGCGTTGGGATATGCGCCTGGGCCGTGCGATGTATCGGGTATCTCCGGAGCCGTACCACCTTCACGTTCAGGTTTGGGCCGAGCCCGAGCGCGCGCAGCCCAGGGACCAGGTAACCCTGCACGTGCGCGTGACCGACGCCCAAGGCCGGCCTGTGCAGGGTAACTTCACCCTGGCCGTGGTCGACCAAGCTCTGCTCGATATCGCCCGCGACCGGGTGCCGCCCATTGTCAAGGTCTTTTATCAGCCTCAGCAGTTGGGCATTAAGACGAGCTCCGGCACCCGCCTGAACCCGGTGCTATATGCCAAGCCGCCTGCATGGGCATACCTGGGTCTGGGTGGTGGTGGCGGCGCGGAGGAAGGTCCTTCCTCCCTCGTTCGCCACGATTTCCGCGATACCGCGTTATGGACGCTCGTTACCACGGATGCTCAGGGGTACGCGCGGGTGACTCTGACGCTGCCCGACGATCTCACGCTCTGGCGGCTTTGGGCGCGCGGCCTCACTCTAGATACGCGCATCGGGGAGGGCTTTGGCCACCTGCAGAGCACGTTGCCGGTGTTTATCGAGCCCGATTTCCCCGCGTTCGTCCGCCTTGGGGATGAGGCTACGTTGCGCGCGACCGTGTACAACACCACCGAAACGCCCTTGGTCGCGCAGGTGGATCTCACGGTCGAAGGCCTCGAACTCTCCACGCCAGCCCAGCGGGAATTCCGGCTAGGGCCGGGTGAGCACCAGACGTTAAGTTGGCGCGGTCGGCCCAGGGAAGGGGTGCAAACCCTGCGCCCGGAGGTCACGGTTCGGGCCGGACCCTATGCCGACGCGGTGCAGGCGGAGCCCATCCCGGTTTCCGTCCCGTGGTCCGCGCGCACCTTGGGCATGCGCGGCGAGGTCCCCGCTGGGGAGCAGCGGACGGAATTGGTGTACATCCCAGAGCACGCGCAGCAAGGCCAAGTCCAGCTCACGCTCGCGTCGTCGCCCTTGGCATTGGCCCAGGCTTCGCTGGATGTTCTGAGCACGTACCCGTATTTGTGCACGGAGCAACTCGCGACGCGTTTGGTCGCGAACGCGCTGGTGCTGCAATGGCCCTATGCAAGCGAAGCGCAGCGCGCGCAAGCACAATCTCGCTTGCGCGAGACGTGGGATTTGCTTCGGGCGCGCCAACTCGAGGATGGCGGTTGGACGTGGTGGCCTGGAGGCGGGAGACCGGACCCGTTCATCACTGCATATGTGATTTGGGCGCTTGACCAAGCGCGGCCAACCCACGCGCTGCCGGCGGATGAGACGGACCGGGCAATAAAACGGGCTTTGGCTTGGCTGACCACCGAGGGCCTTGAGGCCTTGGACGAGCTCGAATGCCCGCCGACCCAAACCGCGTTTATCGCGCGGGTGTTGGCCCAACACGGCCATATGGTGCCGGTGCATACGCTATGGCCCCGTCTGGTCGCGCGCATGGATACGCCGGTTGGATGGGCCTTGCTCGCGAGCCTCGCGTATGACGCGCCTGGCCTGCAACCGGTCCCGGATGCCTGGGCCCAGGTGCGCGCCCTGGCCGAGCGCGACCTGGACGGGCGGTTGCTTTGGTCGTGCGAGCCCAACGGTGGCTGGTGGGCATCGCCAGCGGCCTGCACCGGTGGCGTGGTGTATTGGCTGGGGAAGTATCCGTCCGACGCGCAATCTTTGCTCGCGCCTGCCCTCGAGGGCTTGCTGCGCTTGCGCCATCCGGATGGTACGTGGGGCTCGACGTTCAGTACGGTCTGGGCGGTTTTGGGTCTGTTCTCAGGCAGCAAAGCGCTCGGCCCGATCGACGCGACGACGAAGTTTGAGGTGGCTTGGGATGGGCAGCGGTGGCAATACGGCACGCTCACAAAAGCCGAGCAGGGTATGGCGCGTTTGAGCCGGCTTGACGCGCCCGGCCTGCACGAAGTGACCATGCGCAACCACGGAGAGGGCCGCTTGCTCTATAATCTTTGGGTGCGCTGGCGCATGCCGGTCGAAGCCATGGAGCCCATCCAGCGGGGTTTGCTCCTGACCCGCACGTATACGAGCACGTCATGTGAGCAGGCGCCGTGCCCCGCGCTGGAAACGGCGACCGCCCGGGTCGGGGAACTCACCGAGGTGCGCCTTACGCTGCATGTGTTTCATCCCACCTCATATGTAGTGGTGGAAGACGCGGTGCCCGCGGGCGCGGTCGCGCTCAATCCGGTGTTGAAGCACGAGGCGGCTCGGCTGGAAATGGCGGGCGCGACCGAGAGGTCTTCATGGTGGTTCGGCGCTCCCGTGGTTTATCCGGATCGGGTGGTCTGGGCCGCGGAATATCTCCCTTCAGGGACGTACACGTTGGTTTATTATCTGGATTGGCGTTACCGCGGCGTTTATCAGACGCCCCCGGCGCGCGCGTGGGCCTTCTACCAGCCCACCCTGCAGGCGACCACCGAGGGCCTCGTCTGGCGCGTGGCAGAAAGGGCTCCTTAGGTCCTAGGGGGATCGCTCCTCAGCGTTTGGGTCGCGGGCCTTGGGCGCCTTTGCAGAACGGAGCATAACCCGGTTGAGGAGCCAATCCCCGAGCCAGGGGACGTGGGCATTGAGCCAGACCAGGGGGGCCATCCACCACGGTTGCACCACGCCCCGCCGGGGATGATGGGCGAGGTCCCAAAGGGCTTCGGCGACCGCGTCGGCCGACAAGGCCACGCCCGGCCACGACGCGGCGCGCGGGCGGTCGGACGCGCGCTTGAACGCGTGCTGGCCGAACTCGGTGGCCACAGGCCCGGGGTAGAACCCCACCACGTGGATCCCCTCGCGGAGAACTTCGCGGCGCAGGGATTCGGTGAAGCCCCGCAGGCCGAATTTGGTCGCGGCGTACACGGTGTAGAGGGGCAGGCCCACCCAGCCCGCGACCGAGGAGACGTTGATGATCACCCCGCGACGACGGGCGCGCATCGCGGGCAAAAAGGCTTGCGCGACCCAGATCGCGCCCGTGAGGTTGACCTGGATTTGGAACGCGACGTCGGCCTGGGGGTCTAAATCGTCGAGCCGGGCGAGGCGGCCAAGGCCTGCGTTGTTGATCAGCACGTCCACGTAACCCCATCGCTCGAGCACGGTTTGGGCCAAGGTGTGGACCTGGGACCAATCCGTGACATCCGTAGGCACGACCAAAGCTTCGGCGCCGCCCGCGCGTAGCTCAGACGCCAAGGCTTCGAGGCGCTCGCGACGCCGGGCGGCCAGGGCCACGCGATAGCCGCCGCGCGCGAACCGCCGGACGGCCGCGGCGCCGATGCCCGCGCTCGCACCGGTGATCACAACCGTAGGGGCAGAACTCGTTCCTGGCATAAGCGGAATTATAGCGCGACTCGAACCGAGAAGGCGGCGAGGTTCTTGCGTGGGGTGCGCGCAAATGCTGTAGAGCCGCGGGCTGGACGCCCGTGGCTAGTTGGTATAAAATTGCGCGCGAGTTGGCTGGCCCAGCACGGGCGTGCGATGGTAGTGGTAGCGGGCGGGTTTCGCCACCCGCGGCATGGGGCGCGTTCGCGTCGCCGCTGTCGCTGCGGGCTGGAAGCCCGCGGCTAGTTGATATAAAATCGCGCGTGAGTTGATCGGCCCGCCGCGCGGGGCATGTGGCGGCGAATAGCGGGCGGGTTCAGCCGCCCGCGGGCCAATCGCGGATTCCGCGGCACGGGGCCATAGGCGCGCTCGCGTCGCCGCAGGAAGTCTGCGGATGACATAAAATTGCGCGCGAATTATCCAGCCCAACGTGGAGCATGTGGCGGCAAATTTGTAGCGGGCGGGTTTCGCCGCCCGCGGGCCAAGCGCGGGTTCCGCCGCCCGCGGCATGGGCTTCGACAAGATTGGCCCCACCCCTCGCGTGGGGTGGAGGTTGAGCGCGCAAGGCAGGAGC
>JAADEP010000143.1 GCA_013153335.1 Chloroflexota bacterium | reverse complement strand
CTTGACCGTTTCTACAACCTTTGCGTGCACCCGGGCTCAGGCCGCGCCTCAAGATGCAGAGGCCTCGCCCGAGGCCCGTGAACCCGAGGTCTGGGGCGCGGTTGATTCGGTAGACGAAGCTTGGTCCGCCCCATCCTGCCGCGTGGCCGACGCGGAAGCTGCGTCCGCGGTTCTTCCGTCTGACGAAGGTTCCGCCTTGCTAGACTTGTCTTGCTGCCAATTGCGGAAATCCACAAAGCGGTACCCAACGCCGTGCTCGGTAAGGATGTACTTGGGGTGTGAGGGGTCTTCCTCCAATTTTTGGCGGAGGTAGTTGATATAAAGCCGCACGTAATGGTGCTCGTCGCGATATTCATGCCCCCACACCTTGCGCAACAGCTGCTCGTACGTCAGTACCCAGCCCGCGTTCTTGACCAGATGATAAAGCAGGCGGTATTCGGTCGGCCGCAGCTTGATGGGGTTGCCGTCTACCCAAACCTGTCGCCGAGCAAAATCAATTTTTAGCCGATCGTCCACCTGTACGACGTCATCCATATCGTTCTTCGCCTGATAGCGTCGCAAAACTGCACGGATTCGACTCACCAGCTCACGAGGGCTAAAGGGTTTGGTGATGTAATCGTCCGCACCCAACTCCAGGCCCCGAACCACGTCCTCCTCTTCGCCTTTGGCCGTGACCATGATGACGGGCACGTCGCTCACCTCACGGATGAGCTTGAGCACTTCAAAGCCGTCCATGTCCGGCAACATCACGTCGAGAAGGACCAAATCGGGCAGGTCTTCCCGCACACGTTTGAGGGCCTCCCGGCCATCATACGCGGCCAAAACTTCAAAGCCGTCGTGCTCCAAATTCAGGCGAATCAGGTGCACGATGCGCTTCTCGTCGTCAACGACCAAAATGCGGTAACGCTTTTTGCTCTCCATACGCTATCCCCTCCCGCAACCAGGCCGGGTGGTGGGCGGCGCCATCCGACAGATGTCCCAAGGCTCACAGGTCGTCGCGCACAAAGCCGATGATCTCCTCTTCCTCAGTGGGCAGCACTTCCACCAAGGTCACGCGCGACCAAGGGATGATCACCTTCGTCACGTCGGCTTCCAAGTAGTGCACGTCTTTGCCCGTCTTCCGCCGGGGATTCTCGAGGATCAGAATGGTGTCTTGCGGTTCAGGCATGCGCTCAATCTCGCCCACGATGGGCTCTTCATTGGGCAAGTGGATAAGCACGGTAATGCGCGCCATGGGCACCTCCTGCAGGGAGTCTAAGTTTGCTCGCGAGGAATGAGGTGCACGTGAAAACGAAAACGCCCCAATTGCACCACATCGCCATCGTGCAAAGGGACCGGATGCCAAGGCGGAATGCGCTGGCCGTTGACTTTGGTGCCGTTGGTCGAAGATAAGTCCATGAGATACAAACGTCCGTTCTCCCAATACAAGCGGGCGTGCCGCCGAGACACCCCATCCCGGGGCCGGATGGCCTCGGCCAACATAGGCACGTCTTTGGTAGCGCGGCCTAATTCCCAAGGCCCAGGTTCGGGCAACACCACCGTAACATCCTCGCGCTCCAACCACAACTCCACCTGCGCGGGGCAGGAATCCAAAAGCCGGGTTTCGGTCTGAGGGCTTCGGGATTCCTCTCGAACCTCATCTTGTTCCCACAAAGGAACGCCGCATTCCGAACAATAGAGACTTCCTTCCAACGCGGTCGCGCCGCAGACCGGACAGCGGATCATACCATGTCCTCCCCTCCGCGCGGGAACGCGCCGTTCGACACGGAGGCTACGATGCCGTGCGTCGGCGGCGCCGGACGGTATCGGCGCGGTCGGGCAGCATGAGCAGCCGCGTACCGTATTCCAGCGCCTTTTCGTCTTCGGGCGACGGCAAAGCCCCCGCGCGCAAGCGTCGTTCCACTTGCTTCACTCGCGCCGCCGCGCGCAGGCGTCCACGCTGGGTCAGGCGTTGGGCCAAATGCCGCAACAAGGCCCGAGCTTTGTGCGGCTCGCCATGGTGAAGCGCTTCGCGGCTGGCCCGCTGCATACGGTACCACGTGAGCCGCTCCACCGCATGCCGAACCGCGCGCGGCGGTTTATGCGGCGCACGCTCGCCCAGGCGAACGTGCAGCGGCACCCGCTCCTCATGGACCGAGCCACGTCCCCAAGGGGTCAAACGTACCTGCCCATAAAGCACGCGGTACGTCTGGCCCGAGACCCGGCCCTGCAAGGGCGGTAAGCGCAATTCTAACAACAAAAGCCACCGCTCCCCTCCTCGGACCAAGCCCAATTCAACGGGTGAAGCTGTGGGCAGATGGGCTACCTCGGGGCTCATGCGATACAACCCGGTCAATTCCACTTGCGGGGCCAAGGAGAAGTCAAACTGGGCGCGGCGCACCGTGGCGAAATGGAACCGTTCGATTTTCTCGGGGATAATCTGCCGGGCCGTTGTCTCGCTGTCCAAAAAATAAGACGCACCCCCGGTTTGCGCGGTCAGATCCTCCAAAAACGACTCGTTCCAATCGCCACCTAAACCAAACGCGTCGCAAATCACCCCGGCTTTGGCCCATTGTTTGGCCAATTGCAAAGCTTGCTCCTCATCGCCGTACGTGCGGCCATCCGTGAAGAGCCAAATCGCCGTGACCTCACGCTGGGACAGACGCTGTTGCGCGTGGCGCCACGCCAACGCGAGGGCCAACGCGATTTCCGTCCCCCCCGCGGGGCGAAGGTCTTCGAGCGCGCTCTCGATGGTGCCGCGCTCTTTCACCGGCGTCAAGGGCAAAAGCAACCGCGGTCGGTCGTGGAAGCCGATCAAGCCCACCCGGTCTTGGGGCCGCAGGGTGTCCAAGGCCGTTCGCACCGCAGCTTTCTGCAGCGCCATCTTGCCATCTTTGCGCATCGAGTTGGATTGGTCCAACACGAACCACAGCGTCACCGGATGGGGCTGCTCGGGCTCAGACCACGGCGACGTGATGTTGAGCAACGCGTACCAAACCTGAGGTTCGTCCAGCGCGGGGATGGTTTCGTAGCTGACCCGGATGCGCAAGTGGGGCACCTGGGTTGTCGGGATGGTGCCCGTCATGGGCTCGGTGTGGGTTATCGGCCCCTCAAAGCCCATGCGCTGGTCATAATCGCGGCGCAAGACCGGGTTAGAGAGCACCTCATAGGCCTCGCGCACCAACAAAAAGACCTCGTGCGCCTCCGGGTCTTTGTTTCGATCCGGGTGCCAGCGCCGAACGGCCTCGAGATAAGCCTGGCGGATCTCCTGCGGCGTCGCGCCCGGAGCCAGTCCTAAAATTTCATAATAATTGGGCTGTTCTTGCGTGGTGCCCATCCGTTTGTCCTTTCATGATGCTTTAGGACGGACTGGTCTCTTCCTCCTCAGTTCCCGAAGGAACGGGCAAGAAGGTCGCGCAAATCACGGATATGTTATCAGGCCCGCCATGGGCTCGGGCCTTCTCCACCAGCTCATACGCGGCCAACATGGGCGAAGGCGCCCACTGCAAGGTGCGCTGGATATCCTCGTCAGAAACCACATCCCACAGGCCATCGCTGCACACCAACAACGTCATGCCCGGTTCCCACTGCTCAATACTGATTTCAATATTCTCCAACGGCCCCCCTTGCCCCAAGGCCTGGTAGAGCACATTGCGGTTGACCGTGTTTTGTTCCGCTTCCTCGGGCGAGATCTGGCCTTGGTCCAGCAGGCGCTGGTACCAGGAGTGGTCGGTCGTAAGGCGGCGCAAGGTTTGGGTCTTGGGGTCGAAGAGGTACGCGCGGCTGTCACCTACGTGCGCGATCATCAAACGGCGGTTCCAGGCGAACACCGCGGTCAGGGTCGTGCCGCCGCCGGGCACATTGGCCTGGACCGCGTGATGGGCCTCGACCACCGCTTCCTCCATGATGCTCGCGAGGTCCGACTCGGGGGGCGAAGGGTGCAAATCGCCATGGATCGCGTGCAACCAATGCTGCCACAAATACTGGACAAAGGTGGTCACGGCAATGCGGCTCGCTTCTTCGCCGTGGAGGTGCCCCCCCATACCGTCGGCCACGACAAAAAGGCCCAAAGGCAAGGCCTCGTCTTGGCCACCCGCGATCACGCTGTGATAGGCGTACAGCGTATCCTCGTTGTGCTCGCGATGCAAGCCCACGTCCAGCGCGGTGCCGACCCAAAATTGCGGCGGGAAGGGAGCCGCCATGGGCAAGGGCGCGGTGCGAGAAAGCGGGACCGTCGAGGCGCTGCGCGCGAGCTCGGGAGCTTCCACAGGCTCCGAAGTCACGGCCTCATCTTCCGCCGGGCCAGGGGGAGCTTCGGCCAGCGCTTCTTCGGTCTTTGAGACCACGCGGTGGAGAAGTTGTTGAAGAATAGCGCGCAACATTCGGATTCCTCCTGGGCGGGCCGGGGTAATCATACCAAAGGTAATGCGTAAACCCGTCCATCAAAAGCGCCGATGAACAGCCGTTGCCCCTCCGCATCCGCGACCGGTGTGCCCGTGATCGGTCCTCCGGTCGCGAACTTCCAGCGAAGGGCACCATCGCGACGGCGGAGGCTGTAGATATGCTTGTCAGTCGAGCCGAAGTAAATCGCTTCTCCAGCAGGCAGGCCGCCGCCGCTCACCTGGTGCTCGGTCTCGAACTCCCACACCAGCTTAAGGCGACGCGCGTGCAAGGCATAGAATTTGCCGGTCGCCGCGCCGGCAAAGACCATACCGTCCGCGACCACAGGCGACGAGAGCGACCCGCGGCCAAAACGGTATTTGCGCAACACCCATCCAGTTTCCGCGTCGACCGCGTACAGATGGCCGTCCAGAGAGGTGAAATACACCAAGCCGTCCGCGACGTAAGGCCGCACCGCGATCGCGCGGCGGGCGGATACGCGCCACTTTTCCTTTCCGCCCAAGGTCAGGCAATAGAAATCGCCGTCCTCGGTGCCGAAAAAGATATACCCCCCTGCCACCCTCGGGGAAGAGCGGATCGGCGCGCCCGCGTTGAAACGCCACAGAAGGCTGCCTGTGCGCGCTCGAAACGTGTAGAGAAAACCGTCATCCGAGCCAATGATGAGCAATTGCTCGTGCAACGCGGCCGAGCTATGGACCGGGCCGCCGGTTTCGACCGTCCACATACGCGCGGCATCTTGCAGGCGCACGGCATAAATGCGCTGATCTTGCGAGCCGAAATATACATACCGCCCGTCGCTCGCGGGCTGGCTGACCACACCGCCTTCGGTTGCGAACTTCCAACGCATCTTGCCCGTCTTGGCGTCTAGGGCATAGACGTTGTGGTCATAGGAACCGGCCAGCACAACGCCCTTGATGTAACGCAGACTTCCCCGAATTTCGTCCTCGGTTTCGAACACCCACACGGGCTGCACCGTTGGGATGGACGGTGCGGGCTTCCCCTTGGCGGCCGCGCCTGCGCCGGATGGGCCCATGACGCGCGTGTCCACCGCAGTCGTGCCCTGCAAGTGCACCGTTGTGTCGCCGGTGGGCAGGTTCACAGTCGAACCCAAGTTTTGCGTCTTTTCCATGCGCGCGGTCTCAGGCCCCATGGCCGTGGTCGGGCCCAAGTTCTGGGTGGTCCAGGGCGAAGGCTCCAACTCCTCGGTGCGCAGTTGTTGCGTATTCATGTCCACCGGCTGAGCCCCTTGGCGCTCCATACGTTCAAGGATAGCCTCGAGCGCGCGCTTCATCTCTCGGGCTGACTGAAAGCGCTCTTTGGGGTTATAACGCAGGGCCTTGTAAACCACCACCTCCAGCTCCGGTGGCACCGCGGGGTTGATCTGCCGGATGGGACGCTCGCTAAACGAAAACGGCGGCTCATTGCGCGGGTCACGCTTGGTCAACAGATGGTGTAACGTCGCGCCCAAAGCGTAGATATCCACCAGGGGAGAAAGCACGCCTTTGTATTGCTCCGGCGCTGCGTACCCTTCCGTACCGATCATCGTGCCCTTGCGTTGGGGCGAGAATAACCGCGCAATGCCGAAGTCAATGAGCTTGAGGCGCTTTTGCTCCCGGTGCAGCATCACGTTGCTGGGCTTCATATCCCGAAACACCACCGGATGCTTGCGCGAGTGCAGATAATCCAACACGTCGCACAGCTCAATGCCCCAACGCACCACTTGCTTCACCGGCAAAAAGCCCGTTGTCTTCTTGAGGATTTGTTCCAACGTCTCGCCCGGGATGTATTCCAGAACCAGATACGCGCGTTCCGAAACCGAGAAATAATCGTAAACCGCGGGGATGGCCGGATGGCTGAGGCTCGCCAACAGTGCGGCCTCTTGGCGAAAGGCTTTCAAGACGTGATCCCGCAAGCGTGGGCTGGGGATGGTCATTTCTTTCACCGCGACCAAGCGCCGAACCTGCGGAAAGTGCAAGTCCTGCGCGAGGTATACGGTGCTCATCCCGCCCACGCCCAAGGGGCTGATAATGCGGTATCGCTTCGCCAAAACCGTGCCTGGGCGCAGGGTGATGCGACGGCGGCGAGACAAAGGAGAGCCTTGCGCCATAATCTCCTCCAGATGCTTCTATTATAGCCCAATAACGCCGTAAGCCAGAAAAACGCTTTCCTTCCCGAAGCCTTATTCCAGCTTGAAAACCCGGTTCAGCTCCAGGGGGCTGTTCGTCCTCGACGAGGTCAAACCCCGAGCGCGCTGTGGCAGCTCGGTCACGAACCCAAGGCGATGGCTTGACCCGCACAAGGGGCGAGGTTACGCGTTGCAGCAAGCCAACCGCGCGGCCCGGGCTAATCCAGTTTTTGGACAAAATCAGCCAAGAAGTAGCGCAAGTCGTCCTGGTCAGGGAACTGAACCCCGATAATCTCATCGCCGTCGGCGTGGTCCACCTCGACCACCACCCCTTCTCCCCACCGCGGGTGGATAACCCGGTCCCCGACCCGAAAGCGCCTTCGTTGGCGCGGCTTGCTGCCGTTGGTGCCCGAACGTTCCCGACGGAGGAAAGTCGGCTTCCAGGCAGGCTCTCGCGCGCCCCGGTCCGCCTCGCCCGCCCGCTCTGGGAAGATGCGAGCCCAATCGCCGTCCACCAAATCCGGGGATAGCGCGTGCAAAAATCGGCTGGGCTCTGCGGGCTCATACCCCGCATACGTCACCCGATATTGCGGGACGAGCATGTAAAGCAAGTCCTTGGCTCGGGTAATGCCTACGTAGAGCAGGCGCCGTTCCTCGGCCAAAGCTTCGGGGTCGTCCATTGAGCGGTAATGAGGCAAGAGTTGCTCGACCAGTCCCACCAAAAACACGACCCGAAACTCAAGCCCCTTGGCCGCGTGCATGGTGAGCAACGTCAGGCCTTCGCCCTGGGTGAGCGTGTCTTGATCCGAAACCAAAGCCAAACGCTCTAAAAACGCGGCCAAACCGGCCTGATCGAAATCAGCGGCCAAGCGACGCAGCTCTTGCACGTTTTCCCAACGTTGTTCGTCCTCATCGCCCATGTTGCGCAAATAGGCCCGGTAGTTGATTTCATCAACAATGCGGTCGAGCATTTGGCGCGGGGTGAGCTCCTCCCGCAACAAGTGCCAGCGATACAAACGTTGTGCGAGGCTTGACAGCACCCGGAACGCGCGCGGGGGCAAGGCCTTGCGCCAGGGCTCGGGGTCTTGGGCGAGGTCCAGCAACGCCGCGCCCGGCGAGCGGCCGCGCGATTGGGCCAGTTCCACCCAGCGGGCCCACGTCCGCGGCCCAATGCCGCGCGGGGGCACATTGACAATGCGCTCCAAACTCGGGCGGTCGTCGGGGTTGAAAACCACGCGCAAATACGCGACGAGGTCTTTAATTTCGCGCCGGCCGTAAAACCGAAGCGCGCCGACCAACCGGTACGGCAGCTGATACCGCATCAGGGCTTCTTCCAAGAGCCGCGACTGGGCGTTGGTTCGATACATCACCGCGATGTCCTCGAGCGGGATCCCGCGCTCCCGGGCCAAGGCCACAGCCATGCGCACCACGAATTCCGCTTGTTCGCGCTCGCTAAACACTTGCTTGAGCACAGCCTTTGGGCCATGCCCGCGACGAGCGACCAGGCGCTTGCGATAGCGCGGCGAGCCGGCCGCGAGGATGGCCATGGCCACGTCGAGGATCTCTTGGGTGGAACGGTAGTTTTCTTCCAGCAGAATCACCCGCGCGTCCGGGAAGTCCGCTTCAAGCCGCGCGAGATTGCGATAGTCGGCCCCGCGCCATCGGTAAATCGCCTGATCCATATCGCCCACAACAAAAATGCGGCGGTGAGATTGGGCCAAAAGGCGCACCAGACGATATTGAAGGTAGTTGGTGTCCTGGAATTCATCCACCAAAATGTGCTTGTAGCGGGTCTGGTACTGATCCAAAACGTGGGGAAAGTCTTCCAAGACGCGCACCGCCCATACGAGGAGGTCGTTGAAATCCAACAGGTTGCTGTCGCGCAGAGCCTGCTCATAGCGCGCGTAAGCTTCGGCAATGACCTGGTCCCACGCGCTGGTGCGCGGGGCCTGCTCGGGGAACACGCCCGCGCGTTTCAAGCGGTCGATGGCCGAGTGGATGGTCGCGGGATAGTAGCGCTTGATGTCAACGTTAAGCTCGTTTTTGAGGATGGAGGTCAGGATACGAAGCTGGTCTTCCTGGTCGGCAATGGCGAAATGTTGGTTGAACGGCAGGTCGAGGTGCCGCGCTTCACGGCGCAAGAGGTGCGCCGCGAACGCGTGAAACGTACTCACCCAGAGGCCCTCAGAGCGGGTCGGCCCCAGAAGTTCGACCAATCGCTCGTGCATCTCGCGCGCGGCCTTATTCGTGAACGTGACCGCGAGCACTTCCCAGGGTCGTGCCCATTGTTGGGTCAAGATATACGCGACTCGGTAGGTAAGCACCCGCGTTTTGCCCGCGCCGGGCCCTGCCATAACCACGATCGGGCCTGGGGGCGCGGTCACAGCCTCAATCTGTTGCGGATTTAATTCGGCTAACCAAACCGGCTCCATCCTGGGCACCTCCGCCACGGCCTGGGGCCTCAGTACACACGTGCTCTAATCTTATCATGCTCTGGGGGAAAATGGGGGTGCGATGGGCTTTCTGGTACAATCTTGGCCGGCCCGTGCGAGACGAACGCGGGTGTGCGTCCGAACCACCGAGGAGGCGAACATGCAACTGGGCTTGATCGGCCTGCCGCAAAGCGGCAAAACCACGGTGTTTAATGCGCTCACAGGCGCGAACCTGCCTCTGAACATGAGCACCGGACGGGTTGAGGTCCACACCGCGGTGGTCAAAGTGCCCGACCCGCGGGTGGATGCCCTGGCCGAGCGCTTTGGCTCGCGCAAACGCACCTATGCCACGGTCACCTACGCGGACGTGGCAGGGCTCTCGGGCAAAGCTTCGGGCGAGCTCCCGGGCGCGCTACGGAACATTCTGCAGCAAATGGACGCGTTTGTGCACGTTGTCCGGGCGTTTCCGAACCCGAACGTGCCGCATCCGTTAGGGCATGTGGCGCCCCAACGCGATGTGGAATTGCTGGAGCAAGAGCTCCTGCTCCATGACCTCATGACCGTCGAGCGGCGACTCGAGCGCCTCAAAGAAGAACGCCAAAAAGGCGCCCGGCCTAAGGAGGTCATCGCGCGCGAAGAAGCCCTGTTCCAACGCTTGCATCAGGCCTTAAGCCAAGATATCCCGCTCCGGGCCATAGAGCTGAGCGCGGACGAAGCGCGCTTGTTGCGCGGGTTCGGCCTGCTCACCCGCAAGCCGATGCTCCTTTTGCTCAACCTCGACGACGAAGGCGAACCGCCGGAGATCGTCCTGCCCCATCCCCAACGCACCAAGGTCGCGTGGCTACGCGGGCGCCTCGAAATGGAACTCGCCCAAATGGACCCGGAAGACGCGGCCTATTTTCGGGAAGAATTCGGGCTCACCGAAACGGGCCAGGCGCGGCTCATCCGGCTTTCCTACGAGCTGCTCGACCGCATCACCTTTTACACCGTGGGAGAAAAAGAAGCGCGCGCGTGGTCCTTACCCCGCGGCAGCACCGCGCTAGACGCGGCCGCGGCCATCCACACCGACATGGCCAAAGGCTTCATCCGGGCCGAGGTCATCCCCTTCGACGAGCTCATGCGCCTGGGCGATTGGGCCACCGCGCGCAGCCAGGGCAAGATCCGCCTCGAAGGCAAAGACTATGTCATCCAAGACGGCGACGTCCTGCTCATCCGATTTGCTGGGTGACCGAAGAAAGCCGAAACCCAAAACAAGCCCGCGGAGGCATAGAGTCTTTCGTTGCGTTTTACGCGAGCCAAGACATAAACCCATCTACGGTATAATCGCGCGGGTCCGCGAGCCTGTGGGCCCATGCCGGAACGATAAGGAGGCCAAGGATGCCGTACGCTTTGCTCTCGGTCAGCGACAAGCGTGGGTTGGTGCCCTTCGCCCGGGGCTTGGTCGCCTTGGGATACACCCTTCTGGCCAGCGGCGGGACTGCGCGCGTCCTGCAAGAGGCCGGGATTCCGGTGCGACCGGTGAGCACGGTGACCGGGTTTCCCGAAATCCTCGGTGGCCGCGTCAAAACCCTCCACCCCGCCATCCATGGCGGGATCTTGAGCCGTCGCACGGTCGATGACCAGGCAGAGCTTGACCGCCACGGTATCCCGACCATTGATGTCGTGGTGGTCAATCTGTACCCCTTTCTCAAGACTGTGCAGCAAGAAGGCGTCACCTTGGAGGAGGCGCTCGAGAACATCGACATTGGTGGCGTGGCCCTGCTGCGCGCGGCCGCGAAGAACTTCCCCCACGTGCTTGTGCTCACCCAGCCGGAGGACTATGAGCCTGTATTGGCTCAAATGCGCGCGGGCCGCGTAGATATGGCGCTGCGACGGGCTCTGGCGGTCAAGGCCTTCCAACATACAGCGGCTTATGACGCGGCCATCGCGGCGTATCTCGCTCAGTCTGATGACAAAACTTTAGAAACTTGGCCCCAGGTGCTTGCGCTCACGCTCGAGCGGGTCGAGGTTTTGCGCTATGGCGAGAACCCCCATCAACAAGCCGCGCGCTATCGGCCTCCGCATGTGCCTGAAGCTTTTCAACAGCTTCATGGGAAGGCCATGTCGTACAACAATTGGCTCGACCTCGATGCCGCCTGGCGCGCCAGTCGAGATTTCGACGTCCCCGCCGTGGTGATTGTCAAGCACGGGAACCCCTGCGGCATTGGGACCGGGGAGACCGTTGCCGGGGCCTATCGTCGCGCTTTGGCTTCGGATCCGGTGTCGGCCTTTGGCTCGGTCATCGCGGTGCGAGGGGTGGTCGATGCGGAAGCGGCCGAAGCCATGCGAGACTTGTTTATCGAGGTCCTCGCGGCTGATGGATTCACCGAGGCCGCGCTCGCGCGCTTGAAGCGAAAATCCAAGAATCTTCGCTTGCTGCAGGCCCGGCATGTCGCGCCCCCGGCTTGGGAGGTGCGTAGCACCGTAGCCGGATGGCTCCTCCAAACGCCCGACGTGGAACCCGAGGACCCAAGCTCGTGGCGCGTGGTCACCCGACGCGCACCCTCGCCGCAAGAATGGGAGGGGCTCATCTTTGCATGGCGAGCGGTCAAGCACGTCAAGTCCAACGCCATTGTGCTCGCGCGCCAAATAGACGGCGCATGGGCCACGGTGGGCATTGGTGCGGGCCAGATGAGCCGTGTCGACGCGGTTCATCTGGCGGTGTACAAGGCCGGTGAGCGCGCCCAGGGGGCTATGCTGGCGTCGGACGCGTTCTTCCCCTTCCCCGACGGGATTGAAGCCGCCGCGGCCGCCGGGGTTACCGCGGTCGTGCAGCCAGGCGGGTCCAAACGGGACGCGGACGTAATCGCGGCGGCCGATCGCCTCGGATTGGCTATGGTCTTTACCGGGCGCCGGCACTTTCGTCACTAAGCCAGGCTATTCCGTGGGGCGAATCTCAAAGATAAGGAATTTGCGCGTGGCCGGCTCCCAGGTAACCTCGACATCCTCAACGCGCGCGGCCGGCGGGCCCTCGTACAATACCGCCAGCAGGAGCTTAAGCGCTCTCTCAGGCCCTTCCGCGACCACTTCCACCGTGCCATCGCGGCGATTGCGAACCCAGCCGGTCAAGCCCAGAGCCTTGGCCTGCCGCCAAACAAAGTACCGAAACCCGACACCTTGAACCTGACCATGCACCCGAGCATGAAGTCGCTGCATCGACATCGTTCCTCCTTAAACCTAAGTTTAGGCAGGATAGGCAAAAAGCCCGACAGATGACCTGTCGGGCTCGAATAGGAGGTGGGGAGAGGGAGGAGGAAGTTTTCGACAAACCCAAAGACAAACAGCAAGCCGAGGTTAGCCCTCTCCCGAAGCTTGTACGGTGTTCTCGGCTTGTTGCTCTTCTTCGGCGAAGAGCACCTCATCCAAATAGTGCCCGGCCGCGATGGCCGCGGCCGCCCCCATACCTGCAGAAGTAATAACCTGACGATAAACCGGGTCGGCCACCTCGCCCGCCGCGAAAACGCCGGGGATATCCGTGTGGACCCAGTCGTGCACTTTGATGTAGCCGCGCTCGTCGAGCTCGAGCTGCCCTTCAAACAATTTCGTGTTCGGGATGTAGCCCACAAAGATGAACACGCCGTCGATGGGTTTCTCGTAGACTTCCCCCGTCTTCACGTTGCGAAGGCGAACGCCGGTCACTTGTTCGCCATCGCCCAGGATTTCTTCGACAACCGTATTGAAGAGGTAAGAGACCTTAGGGTTCGCGCGGGCCCGGCGCTGAAGCAGGGGGCCGGCCCGTAGCTGTTCTCGGCGATGCACAATGGTGACCGAGCGAGCATATCGCGTGAGGAAGAGGCCTTCCTCGATCGCGCTGTCGCCGCCGCCGACCACGATGACGTCCTTATCTTGGAAGAACCACCCGTCGCACGTCGCGCAGTACGAAACCCCGCGGCCCGTGTATTCTTCTTCGCCCGGAACGCCCAGCTTGCGAGGCGAAGCACCGGTCGCGATGATCAGAACGTCTGTGCGATAGGTGGTGCTGTACGTCTTCACCACAATGGGCCGTTGACGCAAGTCGACCTCCGTCGCGACATCCATGACCAGGCGCGCGCCGAAGCGCTCGGCCTGCTTCTTGAAGCGTTCGGCCAGTTCGGGCCCTTTCACCCCTTCAGGGAAGCCCGGGTAGTTTTCGATAATTTCCGTTAGCGTAACCTGCCCCCCCACCTCAAGGCCTGTTAGAACCAAAGGATTCAGTTCTGCTCGTCCCGCATACAACGCCGCTGCCAAACCGGCAGGCCCTGAGCCTAAGATAAGGACCTGCACCCGTTCCTCCGAAGCAGAGCTGCTGGACGTCGTGCCGCCAATTTTGAAGTTAAAGCTCATTACCATCCTCCTATCCACAGGCGTTTTGCGGCCCTATTGTAGCACGTTTCAAGCACAACCTT
>JAADEP010000048.1 GCA_013153335.1 Chloroflexota bacterium | reverse complement strand
GGCGCTCTTCGAACAACCCTACGACAACGGTGCGATGGGCACCTTTGAACCGCAAACGAACCTGGGAACCTGGATGGGTACGGCAACACCGGTGCCTTTCCAAGGGCACTCCTCACACCGTAGCGGTTCGCACAGTCGACCGTAAGCCGTCATAGCCTTCATCACCTGTCGAACGTGCCTGGGCTCCACGAACCGCATGGGCCCAGGCACGTTTTTGTTGCTGCTCGCCCCAACCATGGCTTCAGGGTTTGGGCACAAAGGTGAGCTGCGCCAAAACTGGTTTGCTCACCCGCCGGGAAAGCACCGCGACCTCCAAGGTCACTGCCCCCTGGGTCTGACGCACCGCCTCGGGCACGGGAACGCGATATGCCGGCGTGGGAGCCGTGGCCACCCAAGTCGCATTCCCCTGCGCGAGGAGTCGCCCTTCCTGCCAGTAGAAATATCGCACGGCTTCCATAGCCTCAGGCGGATAGGGCGCCCCATCATCGGCGCGCGAAACGTAAACCCAGAAGCCCTCGTCGTCAGGCCCTTGGATGCGCACCTCGGGCAAGGGCGAAACCGCAAACTCAGCCCATTTGTCCGGCGGATCGGGGTAATCCGGATGGCAGCCAAGGACCAAGCCATCTTGCAAACCGTGCACCTGCTCCAATCGATAAGGCCCAGAACCGATCCAGAAATGCCCAAAACGCTCGACCCAACGCTGATAGTTGGCCCACCGCTCAGCTACTTCGCCAGGCTGCAGATAGGCTTGCAAAGCTGCATAAGGGACGTAGCCCTCCGCGGCCGCTTCGTCAAGATGTCGCCGCAGGATGTGCAAGCTCGGGCCGTCAATGTAGTTCAGCCATTCCACCCCGTCCTTGTCCGCCTGAGCGCGGGAGAACGCGACCTCGCCGGCTGCGCGCGCGCGCAAACCCAGCGCGAGCATCGGCCAGGAAGCCGGGCCCAAACGGTAGGTGGGATACCACGTGCCTTCATAAGCCACCAGGTTTTCTGCGTCCAAGGCCAAGGCGTCGGTGTAGGTCTCGATCACAAGCGGATCCCACGAGCGGACGCGAACGCCTTTGAAAGTGGCCAGGAAGCTTTCGGTGCGAGGTTGCAAGCCCTGGTCATAGAAGGGACTGGCCGGCTTTCCCACGTCCATCCGCACGATCATGGCAGCGATGAAATCAGCCGGAGAAAGCCGCGAGCCATCGTGCCAACGTTGCTGCCAGAGATCGGCCGCATAGGTCACCACAATGCGGGCCCGCGCCGTAGCCCCCTCAGGGAAACGCTCACGCGCGAGGAGAAAACGCTGCTGCTCCGGATCCCAGTCCGCCCAGGCATCGGCCGGGACCTCGATGCGCTCGGCCCGCTCTACGCGCACCCACCCCTCGGTCGCTCGGATGGGCACATCGGCCGCAACCGTCACCGTTGCCTCAACGACCCGCTGCGGCAGCCCCAGGCCCGTGTATGGGTCCATCAAAACGCCCCAATCCACCGTGCCGCGAAGGGGCATAAGGTCATAAATTTGGCTGGTGCCGGCCCAGGGGTTCCACGGGCCGTTTAGCAGACTTGGCTGGGCAATGATGACCGTGTCTTCGCGGGTGTCGGGTTCGACGCGCAACGTGTGCGGCCACAACCGAGAACCCGCAATCCCGCCCGCGAGGTCCGACACCACGAAAACTTCTTTGCGCAAGGGGCTGAAGGAAATCTTATCCACCAGCCAGACCCGCGCGGAATCCCGAAGCGCGCCTTCCAGCGCTTGGGCAAAAAGCTCACGGCGCTCTTCCAGGCTGGTGTAATCCTGTTCTGCCAGCCGATAAGCCACGCGGGCAAAATGCTCGTCGGGCTGATACGCCTGCCAGAGGGGGAACGGACGGCCACGTGGGGTGTAATACAGCTCGAACACGTACCCTTGGTCTCGCACGATGCTGGTGTTGATGTGCCCCGCGGTGTAAAGGTGCCACCCGCCTTCATGCGGATCACCCCCCACCAGCGCGTAAGCCTCGCGCGCGGCTTTGTACAAGCGCTCTACCTGGAATCCCAAGCTTTCCAGCTGGCGAGCCACATAATCGCCAATGGCCTTGCGCTCATCCTCGGTGCGAATCACAAACCGCAAGGTCACGGGACGACCTTGGTCGTACCATCGGCCCTCGACCTTTTGCGCGCCGAGTTGGGTCATGACCTCATCCATCGCCGCCCGCGCGCGGTCCGGATTGTAGCGGTACCGCACTTCCAGCGGGCGAATGAGGTCCAAATAGCGGGCGTAGTCGGGAAACGCGCTGTTCAAGGGCGTATACTTGGGCACCCCAAGACCGCCCAGGATTTCCTGCACAATGTAATCCCGGTCGATGAGCCAGTTGAGCGCTTCGCGCGCCTGCGGAACTGCAAAGGGGTTCAGTGACCCATCGGCGAAGCGCGGCCCGGCCGGGTTGAGGGTTAGCTCGCGGTTCGAGCCGTAGAACGTGACCAACTTAAGTTGCTCATCCTCCGAAACCTGGCGGTAAATTTCCGGGTCCGCCAAACTATAAGCGTACACGTGATAACGTTTGGCCCGTAATTGCTGCAACGCGGCCTCGGCGTTCGGTTCCGCGAGAAAGATCACCTGCTCCGCGCCCACGCCCGGGCACCGTTGGGCGAGGGGCGTGGGCGATGGTGAAGGCGTCGGACTGGGATGCTCCAGGGGCGTTGGGCTCGCGAGCTCGGGCTCGGTGGCCGGCGCGCTTGGAAGGGTGGGCCGGTCCGTCGTTCCCGCGCGCTGGCAACCAAGAAGCGCGCCCAGCGCGAGCCATCCCCATGCGACCCAAAAAGCAAAGCGTGTACGCGTCATGCTCGGCTCCTTGTCAAAACTGGCCCGTCGGGCGTCCGGCGGGGCATTATACCCCAGCTCGCGCGCCGCGTCGGCCAAACAAAAACGCCCGGTCGGAGCAGACCGGGCGTTCGCCGACAAGCGCGTTTGGGGTCAGGCTTCCGCGCGGATGACCTCCATCCCGCCCATGTAAGGCCGCAAGACCTCGGGCACGATGATGCTCCCATCCGGCTGCTGATAGGTTTCGAGGATCGCGATCATGGTGCGCGGCAGGCCCAGACCAGAGCCGTTGAGGGTGTGCACATACCGGGGCCGGCCCCCGGTTTTGGGCCGATAGCGGATGTTCGCCCGTCGGGCCTGGAAGTCGCCGACGTTCGAGATCGAGGAGACCTCAAGCCATTCGCCCACGCCCGGGGCCCAAACCTCAATGTCATAGGTCTTACGCGCGGCAAACCCCAAGTCCCCCGTGCTCAGCAGCACCACGCGATAAGGAAGGCCCAGAAGCCGCACGGTTTCTTCCACGTCCGCGAGCATCTTCTCGAGCTCGTCATCCGAAGTTTCGGGGGTCGTGTACTTGTACAGCTCGACCTTGTCGAACTGGTGCCCGCGCTTGATGCCCCGGACGTCCTTGCCCGCGCTCATTTTTTCGCGGCGGAAGCACGGCGTGTACGCGGTGTAGTACAAGGGGAGTTGCTCTTCGGACAGGGTTTCGTCCATGTGCAGACCGGTCAAGGGCACCTCCGCGGTGGGGACCCACCAAAAGTCCTCTTCCGCGTCGTGGTAAAGGTTGTCGCGGAACTTGGGCAGCTGACCGGAGGCGAACACGACCCGCTCGCGCACCATAAAGGGGGGGTAGTGCTCGAGATACCCTTGTTCACGATGGAGGTCTAACATCCACTGGATGAGCGCGCGTTGCAAGCGAGCGCCAGCCCCACGGAGCACGTAAAAGCGGCTGCCGCTGAGTTTGACCCCGCGCTCGAAGTCGATAATGCCCAAGCGCGTGCCCAATTCCCAATGGGGCAAAGGCGTGAAGTCAAAGGTGGGGAGCTCGCCTACCTGGCGCAAGACCACGTTATCTGATTCGTCCTTGCCGACCGGCACGTCATCCGCGGGCAAGTTCGGGACCCAAGCAAGACGCTCCCACAAGCGTTCCTCGACCTGGCGCAATTCGGCCTCAAGGGCTTTGAGCCGCTCGCCCAGCTCGCGCATCGCGCGGATTTTTGCCTCGCGTTCAGCCTGGTCTTGAATCCGCGGGATTTGCTTCGAAACTCGGTTGCGTTCGGCCCGCAGCTGCTCGACCTGCTGGATCAGCGCGCGGCGTTGCCGGTCCAATTCCAAAATCTCATCCACAATACGCGGGTCTTCCCCGCGCTTGCGGAGCCCCTCTTTGACAAGCTCGGGCTCCCGGCGGATGAGGTTTAGGTCCAACATGGCATCCCTCCCAGGTCGAGGTTAGGGCTGTTCAATAAAGTTGATCAGCACCACGTTCTTATCGCAATCGTCATAAGTGGGGAAGTAGTACGCCTTCGACAGCGGGTTTCCGTTGGCATCGAGCAGCTGGATCGACAGCGTGCCGTTCGACGCAATGGGTTGATCCGCCAGCTTGACCTCATACCCACCCAGGCCAAAGGCTGGCGCCAAACCGGGGATCCCCAAGGCCTCGATGTTTTGCCCAGCCAAGATGCCGCGGACCAATACATAAATTCCTGAATCAAGGCCCAGCGGCGTGTTGGTCGCGTCAAAAATTTGGCCCCCTACGCTAAGCCAATTGCAGCCTACGTTGGGATGCATCTCCCGGCTGCTCAAGTAAAGCGGCGTGCCCGGTTGCAAGACATAGCGCCACTCGGGCGTCGGGGTCGGCGACGGCCCGGGCGTAGGAGGCACGGTGGGCGTCCACGTCGGAGTCAGGGTAGGGGTGATGGTCGGGGTCGCGGTGTTGGTGGGCGTCGGGGTCCAGGTTGGCGGCAACGTGGCCAAGGGCAAAGGCGTCGGCGTCGGGGGCACCGTAAGCCTCGGGGGCAATTCGGGCGGCGGGAAAGGGTTGATGGGCAAATGGGGATTGAGGTAAAGCAAAGCACAGCCGCCCATTGTGAGCAACGTGCCGAGCAAAAACAGAACGCCAAAGAACCACAACAGGCTGCTTTGGGATGATGACGAGGACCGTCGAGCCATACCGCTTCGCTCCTCCCGCGGGGGATCACGAGCCTATGGGGGGCTCAACGGAGGGACCCCAGGGCCCCACTGCAGCTCGGCCTGTTGCCAGCGTTGTCGAAGGAAATCCGCGATCGCTCGCCGCTGCAGCTCCCGCCTGGCCCAGGGCGCTAGAGGCCGGTCCGGTTCCCGGTCTTCGACGAAGAGAATCACGTAGCCACCCGGGACCTGAATCGGTTGGCTATAGGTGCCAACCTCCAGCTGAAACGCGGCCTCCTCCACCGCCGGAACAAACAAGACTCCCCGGGGAAACCATCCCAAATCCCCGCGGCTGGTCGGGTGATATTGGGCCGCTAAGGTGCGGAATTCCACACCTTGCTGAAGATATTGTAACACAGTCGCGGCATCGGCCTGGGTGCGAACGAAAATCTGGCGCGCTCGCACCTGCTCCGCACGTTCAGGCACCTGCGCGGCGAGCGCGTCCCGCATTCGAGCGGCTGACATCGCGCGCGCCAACGCGCGGCGCAACTCAGCCTCGGTATAGCCGAGCTCGTCGAGGTACGCGGCCCAAGCGTCATCATCCGCGAAGGTCGCGCGCAGCGCGTCCAACCGTTGTTGAACCTCTTCGTCGGACGCGGCCAAGCCCTGCTCGCGCGCGGCTTGTGCGAGCAAGGTCTCTTCGACCAACGCGCGCAAGGCCTGTTCCTGCGCGTCTTCGAGACTCAACGACTGCCCCAAGGCCTCGGCCGCGGCCCGCACCCGTTCGGTCTCCGCCTGCCATTCGGCTTGTAAAATGGGCTCGCCGTTGACCACGACCGCTACGGGCAGCGGCGTGGGGCTCGGCGTGTGGGTCGCGGTCGGGCTGGCCGTGGGGCGCGACGTGGGGGTCCGCGTCGGCACCGTCGTCCCCGCGGACCCCGCACATCCCCCTGCTATAAGGCCGAGGAGGCCGATCGCCATCCCCAGCCAGAACCAAAGTGACCAACGTCGGTTCATGGGCTCGCCTGTGGCCGCGCGGCCAAGGTAACCGGAATCTCTAAGGTTTCGCCGTCGCGAATGACGGTCAACACCACGGTGTCACCGGGCGAAGTTTTGAGCACCAGGTAGCGGATCAGGTCGCCAAAATGGCGCACGGGCTGATCGTCAATGCCGATGATGTAATCCCCGCCGGGCGGCAGTTCATGGGGATTTTGAGCCGTGGTTGTGCCCTGAACCGCACCGCGCAAGCCCGCTTTGTCCGCCGGGCTGCCTGGGACAACTTCCAGCACATAAACGCCCGGACGGTTGGGCAGGCCAAGGCGCTCAATGGCCTTGAGGGGCAGGTCGTCTATCGCGCTGATGCCCAAATACGCGTATTCAAAGCTGCCCTTTTCAATGAGGGAAGGCACCACCCGGCGCACCAGCGCGCTCGAAACCGCGAAGCCAATGCCCGCATTGATGGGCGAGCCACCCAAAAGCTCTGACGAGCGGATGGATTGGTTCACCCCAATGACTTCCCCGCGCAAGTTGAGCAACGGCCCGCCCGAGTTGCCGGGGTTGATGGCCGCGTCGGTTTGGATCACGTCGCCCATTGCGAAATAACCGCCCTGCTGCGAGAGTTGCAGCGAGCGCAAGCTGCGTCCTAGGGCCGAGACAATGCCCCAGGTCATGGTGCCTTCAAGCCCGAAGGGGTTGCCGATGGCGACCACAATGTCGCCCACTTGGACCGCCTCTGAATCCCCCAAAGGCAGGGGTTGGAGCTTGTCTTCGGACACGTTGACCTTGATGACCGCGAGGTCGCCACCGGGGTCTGTGCCCACAATGTTCGCCCAAACTTTGGTGCCGTCCAAAAAAGTGACTTCGAGCGCTTCGGCATCTTTCACCACGTGGTAATTGGTCACGATATGGCCTTGTTTATCATACACAAAGCCCGAGCCCTGGCCGGAAGGCATATCGCCCATGTTCAAGTCATCCGCGGTATACATGCGGATCGAGACCACCCCAGGCGCGGCTTCTTGGTAGATGCGTCGCAGTAAGCTCTCCAGTTCGTGCAGGGAGGGCCGGCCTGTATCCACCGTAGGGACCGGGGTCGGGGAAGACTCGGTGGTCGCGGGTTCATCGGGGGAGGTTGTGGTAGGCGCTTGGGTTGTGACGCCGCTCAGCTGCTGCAAGTTCACGCAAGCCAGCGCCAACGCGGCGAGCGCCGCGACAAAGATGGCGAGGGACCAACGAATTCGTCTCATGGCGTTGTCCTCCTTAAAAAGCGTAACCGCCGGGCACGCGGCCCGGCATCGGTTGGACGGTTACGCGGTTTGGCCTTGGCGCAGCCGGGCCAGCTCTTCAAAGAGCTCGCGCTCGCGCGGGGTCAAGTTCTTGGGCACAAGAACCTTAGCCCGCACATAGAGGTCGCCGTGCTCTTGCGGACGGCGGAGCTTGGGCATGCCCCGGCCGCGCAGGCGGAAGGTTTGGCCGCATTGCGTGCCAGGTGGAATCTTGAGGTACACCTCACCCGTCAGGGTCGGCACCTTGACTTCGCCGCCCAAGACCGCGGTGTACAGGTCCACCGGCACTTCGGTATAGAGGTCGTCGCCTTGGCGTTCGAACCGTGGGTCAGGCGCGACGTGAACGACGAGATACAAGTCGGCCCACGTCCCGTCTTCCAGGGGCACGGCACGGCTCAAACGCACTTTGGTTCCGGTGCGCGCCCCGGGCGGAATTTTGACCTCGAGCCGTCGACCGTTGATTTGGATATGCCGTGTCGTGCCGTGATACGCCTCGTGCAGGCTGATGGTGATGGGATGCTCGATGCGGCGCGGACGAGGTCGGGCCTGGGCGCGTGGCCCCGCGGTGCCCCAGGCCTGCTGCGCGCCCGGTCCAGCGTAAACATCCCGCCAATCAGCTGCGCCGCCGCCAAAGCCGAAGAGCGTGCGGAAGAAGTCCGAGAACCCGCCGACCCCGCCGAGCAGGTCGTCCAGGTCACGGAACTCAACCCGCACGCCGCCTCCCGGCGCGCCTTGCGCCCACTGACTCCAATCAAACCCACCCGGGCCGCCGCCCATGCGCTGCCACTGTTCATATTGCTGGCGCATTTGGTCATAACGGGCGCGTTTCTCCGGGTCACTGAGGACCTGGTAGGCCTCATTGATCTCTTTGAATTTATCCTCGGCTTCCTTGTCCCCGGGGTTGCGGTCCGGGTGATATTTCAGGGCCAATTTACGATAGGCACGCTTAATCTCTTCTGCGGATGCGTCCGGTTCGACGCCTAGAATCTTATAGTAGTCCTTGAACTCCATCGCACCACCTCAAAAACCAATCGCGGCCTTTTGAGCCGAATCCTCTCTGATTGTAGGCATAGCCTTGGGTTTTCGTCAAGCAGGCCAGCTCGATTTTTACAGAAGTCTAACACAAACCCGCCAGCGTCCAAAGGCCGGGCCCTTCCTCATTTTTATACTACGTCCTGAAGCGCAGCGAGGTTGCCTCGGGCAGAGAAAGCCGAATTTTTGCGTCGAGTCTCCGCGTCCGAGGCCTCGGTTCTTGAGGTCCGTGGTAGAATGCCCCCGATCGCAACGAACCCTGCCTTGAGGGATAACGATGCTTCCGCCTGTGGTGCTCATCGACGCCGGAAGCGGCAATCTGCACTCGGTGCGCAAAGCGCTCACCTACATCGGCGCGCCGGTCACGGTGACCAAAGACCCGGACGTCGTCCGCCGTGCAAGCCGGCTGGTGCTCCCGGGCGTCGGCGCGTTTGGCGACTTCATGCGCGGGTTGCGCGCGCCCGGTCTCGACCAGGCGGTACACGAAGCGGTCGCACGCGGGGTGCCTTTGCTGGGCATCTGCGTGGGCATGCAAGCGCTGTTCGACGTCGGCTACGAGATGGGCACGCACCAAGGCCTCGGCCTGCTGCGCGGGGAAGTCGTACGCTTTCCCGACGACGTGGGTGAAAAGGTCCCCCACACGGGTTGGAACCAGATTCACCCTGTGCGCCCTTCGCCCCTGTTGGATGGCATTCCGCCTGGGGCTTACGTGTACTTCAACCACTCGTATTATTGCCGGCCCTATGAGAACGAGGTCGTGGTCGCACGCACGGACTTTGGCCGCATGGAATACACCAGTGTTGTGCAAAAAGGGCATATCTTTGGCGTCCAATTCCACCCGGAAAAAAGCCAACGAATTGGGCTGCGTCTGCTGCGCAATTTCGTAACCTGGAGCCCGGATTGATGTTCACGGTTTACCCCGCGATCGACTTACGCCACGGGCGGGTGGTGCGCCTGCTCCAAGGGGACCCAAAGCGGGAGATTGTATACAGCACCGACCCTCGAGCGGTCGCGCAGCAATGGTTCGACCAAGGCGCGCGCTGGCTGCACGTAGTGAATTTGGACGCGGCTCTGGGCGAAGATGACACTGCCAATCGGGCCGCAATTCAGGCTTGTCTGGACCTGGCCCAGAGCCGAGGCACGGCTGTTCAGCTGGGAGGCGGCATCCGTTCGCCCCAGGCGGTTGAGACTTGGCTCCAGCGCGGAGTACAGCGGGTCGTCTTGGGCAGCCTGGCCGCGCGGGAACCGGAGCGCGTGGGCGAGCTCGCTCAACGTTGGGGGGCGGATCGGATTGCAGCGGGCCTTGATGCCCGGGACGGTTACGTCCGCATCCACGGTTGGAAGCAAGGCACCGCGTGGCCCGTGCCCGCTTTAGCCCGCCGGCTCTACGACGCGGGGGTACGCGTCTTCATCATCACCGATGTCGCGCGCGACGGTATGGGCGTGGGCCCAAATATCGCTTTGGCTTTGGACGCGCGCGCGGCCCTGCCCGGGCCCAGCACGGTCATTGCTTCAGGCGGCGTGCGGACCCTCGAACATATCCGCCAGGTGCGAGATGCCGGGTTGGATGGGGTTATCGTGGGTCAAGCCCTTTATACTGGAACGCTTCGCCTCAACCAAGCCCTCGCTCTGCAGCATTCATCGTAAAAAAGCTATGGCCCCCGCCATCCACCCGAGCGCCTTTGGGCCGCAAAGGAGGAGGTATGCCTGTACGGCTGCTTTCATCCGCGTTGTTTGGCCTGGATGGCATTCCGGTTGAAGTGGAAGTGGATTATGGCCGAGGGCTGCCGGGAATTACGATCGTGGGCCTGCCCGACACCGCGGTACAAGAAAGCCGGGAGCGTGTCCAAGCGGCGATGCGCAACAGCGGCTTTGCGTTCCCGCGCAAACGAGTCGTGGTGAACTTAGCCCCCGCTTCGGTACGCAAGGCAGGTCCGGTCTACGACTTGCCCATCGCGTTGGGCATTTTGATGCTTACGGGCCAACTTCCAGAAGCCGCGCTCGAGGACGCGGTTGTGGTCGGTGAGCTGGCGTTGGACGGACGGGTGCGGCATGTGCGCGGGGCTTTGCTCATCGCGGCCAGCGCCCGCGCGTGGGGCCGTCCCAACGTGTATGTTCCGGAAGAAGACGCGAGCCAAGCCGCGCTCATCCCCGAGGTGACTGTATACGGCGTACCGACCCTGGCCGCGCTCGCAGCGCACCTGCGCGGGGAAAAGGCCCTGGAGCCAACGCCGCCCATCCGCATCCAAGACCTGCCCGCGCCGCGAGCTGCGGTTGATTTCGCGGACATCAAAGGCCAAGAACACGCGAAGCGGGCGCTCGAAATCGCGGCCGCGGGGGGCCACAACGTTCTGATGGTCGGCCCGCCCGGCACGGGCAAGACCTTGCTGGCTCGCGCGCTCCCGGGCATTCTGCCGCGTATGACGGTGGATGAAGCCCTGGACGTGACGCGGGTATATTCGTTGGCCGACCAGCTCCCGCCGGATCAGCCGCTCATCACCCAGCGTCCTTTTCGGGCCCCGCACCACACCATCTCCCACGCGGGGCTGGTCGGCGGCGGGAACTGGCCCCATCCAGGGGAGATTTCGCTGGCGCATCGGGGTGTGCTGTTTCTCGACGAACTGCCCGAATTCAGCCCTCGAGTTCTCGAGGTACTGCGACAACCGCTCGAAGACCGGGTCGTGACCATCAGCCGCGCGCAAGGGTCGGTCACCTTCCCCGCGAATTTCATGTTGGTCGCGGCGATGAATCCCTGCCCTTGTGGATATTACGGCGACCCGGTGCGCGCATGTACATGCAGCCCGTCCGCCATCGCGCGCTACCGCCGCCGGATCTCCGGCCCGCTGCTCGACCGAATAGACATTCACATCGAAGTTCCACGGGTCGAATACGACAAGCTCGCGGACCAACGCCGCGGGGAGCCTTCGTCCGTGGTCCAAGCCCGGGTCGAAGCTGCCCGCGCCCGCCAACGCGCCCGATTCCAGGGAACCGAGCTCGCGAGCAACGCGGACATGGGGCCGGGCGACATCCGCCGTTTTGTGCCGCTCACGCCCGAGGCGCGGGTGCTGCTGCAACACGCCATGCGCCAGATGGACTTATCCGCTCGGGCCTACCATCGAGTGCTGAAAGTCGCGCGCACCATCGCGGACCTCGAAGGCTCCGACCCCGTCCAAGCCGTCCACGTTGCCGAGGCCCTGCAATATCGCCCCCGCCTCGACGAAGACCTGCGCCTGGACTTTCGGGTGTGAAATATATGACTCAGAAAAACGAAAAGCCGCCCGCAAGAAACGGGCGGCGCTGCGTCGAGCAAGGTCAGCGATAGATCTTGACTCGTCGGTAGGGTTCTTCCCCCTTTGAGCGCGAGTGCAATTGCGCTTCGCGGGCCATTTCATGCTGAATACGTCGCACTTTCGCCGGTGCAGGAGGCAGTTCGACCGAACGCCGTGCCCCTTGAAGCACGGCTTCGATGGCGGCCTGGGTCTCACGCAAGGCGCGTTCAAACGCATCTTCATCGTCTTCCGCAGGCGCGCTTCGCAGTTGGAATAAGTCTCCTAAGAAGCGCTCAATTTGGGTCATGGTGTTGGCCCGCAAGACGTAAATGGGCAGGCCGCGGTTTTCGGCATCGGTGACCGCGCGCTGGCGTTTTCGATAGTAGGAACGCAAGGTCACCATGGCTTCCGCTTCGCCCAGGTCGCGCACGACAATGGCCGGCACGTCCAGCCGCTTGGCCGCGCGCAGCAGGCGGTCTCGCGCGACGCCATATGGGTAAATGCGAATGGGATGACGCGCGGTGGCACCGTCCTCGCCATCGCCGTTTTCGCCCGGGCTAGCGAGCTCGCTTTGCCGATACAAAGCCGCGGGGTTGCGCCAACCCGCCTCTTGCCGCCGCGGGCCTTTGCGATCCCGGCGCGCCATGGGTTCGGGCGCTTCCAGGTGCTCTACGTGGATGTTGCCTTCGTCGTCTCGATAGCGCAGCTCGGGCTGCACCGGGAAGCCGTGCAATAAGGCGTCCACGGCCTCGGCCACGTCTTTGTGCACGACCAGGCGGTCCCGGTCTTGGATCTCGACCAGGATGTCAAAGGTAGGCGGCGCGCGGCGCTCGAGCACGGTCTTTTGGGTGCCGCGGCGCCGAGCTTCTTCGTCCGATAAGGTCACGGATTCGATGCCGCCGACGAGGTCGGACAAGGTGGGGTTGAGAAGCAGGTTCTCTAAGGTGTTACCATGGGCGGTCGCGATGAGCTGCACCCCGCGCTCCGCGATGGTGCGTGCGGCCATAGCTTCGAGCTCGCGCCCGATTTCGTCAATGACGATGACCTCCGGGTTGTGATTTTCGACGGCCTCAATCATAACCTCGTGCTGCAGGGACGGCGTCGGCACTTGCATCCGCCGCGCGCGGCCGATGGCCGGATGGGGGATGTCGCCGTCACCGCCGATCTCGTTCGAGGTGTCGACGATGACCACGCGCTTCTTTTCGGCCAAGATGCGTGCAGCCTCGCGCAACATGGTAGTTTTGCCCACGCCTGGACGGCCGAGCAAAAGCACGCTCTTGCCGCTTTCGATAAGGTCCTGGATGATATCGACCACGCCGTAGACCGCGCGGCCAACGCGGCAGGTCAGGCCGACGACGCGACCCCGACGGTTGCGAATGGCCGCGATGCGGTGTAGGGTCCGGGGGATGCCGGCCCGGTTGTCCTCATCGAACTCGCCGATCCGACTGACGACGTAGTCGATTTCATCCGCGGAAACCTCGCGCTCCCGCAGCACCACTTCACCATGGGTGAAGCGTGCGGTCGGCACACGGCCCAAGTCCAAAATGACCTCGATAAGATCATCGGCCGGACCGGCCTCGCGCACCGCCTCGCGGATATCGGGTGGAAGAACCGCCAATAGCGCATCAAGGTTGTCCGTAATCTGCTGTTTCTTCGCCATCATGATCGTGTTGCCTCGTCCTCGTCAAAGAGTAGAGTGTAGTAGGTTTGAGTTGGGTTAGGAATTAAACACGAAAAACACCCCATAAGCTGGGGTGTTTCCCAGGATGCTGGTCGGAAGCCCGTCACGTCCTCATGACTGAGGAAAAGAGAAAAGGTGCTTGGCGACGCCCTACTCTCCCACGGGGTCGCCCCCGCAGTACCATCGGCGCAGGCGGGCTTAACTTCCGGGTTCGGGATGTGACCGGGTGTACCCCCGCCGCTATGGTCACCAAGCACCGAAATGCCAAAGTACAAGCCGGGTTGGCAAGATGACACCCTGACAAGAGCATACGCCCAACGTCGGGCGGTCCGGTGATGGGCGAGGAAGGCCTCGGCCAATTAGTACCGCTCAGCTCCACCCGTTACCGGGCTTCCACCTGCGGCCTATCGAACCGGTAGTCTCCCGGTGGCCTTACCTGGTTATCCCAGTGGGGGACCTCATCTTGGGGTGGGCTTCCCGCTTAGATGCTTTCAGCGGTTATCCCATCCGGACATGGCTACCCGGCGGTGCCGCTGGCGCGACAACCGGCACACCAGAGGTCCGTCCACCCCGGTCCTCTCGTACTAGGGGCAGCTCCCCTCAAGTCCCCTACGCCGGCAGCGGATAGAGACCGACCTGTCTCACG
>JAADEP010000046.1 GCA_013153335.1 Chloroflexota bacterium | reverse complement strand
GTTGGCCTCAGGGGCGTGTGGTCAATGGAATAGCCAAGAGATGTGGAATTGCGTAAAAGGCGAGATTCGGCTATGGCAGGTGTCGGATGGGCACCTGGTGCGGACGCTGGAGGGACATACGAGCAATGTATCCAGCGTAGCCTTTTCGCCGGATGGCCGGCTCCTGGCCTCAGGGGCGTGGGACAAGACGGTGCGGCTGTGGTGGGTGGCCGATGGCACCCCGCTGCGCACCCTGGAGCATGAGGGCTGGGTGAGTAGCGTAGCCTTCTCGCCGGATGGGAAGTTGCTGGCCTCGGGAGCGTATGACCGCACGGTGCGGCTGTGGAGGGTGGCTGACGGTGCACTGGTGCGCACCCTGGAGCATGAGGACTCTGTTTGGAGCGTAGCGTTCTCACCGGATGGGGTGTTGCTGGCCTCGTCGGGAGCGCACGACGGTACAGTACGGCTGTGGCGGGTGTTGGATGGGCGCCTGCTGGGGACGCTGGAGGGACATACGGGCAAAGTATCCGGCATAGCCTTTTCGCCGGATGGGGCGTTGCTGGCCTCGGGAGTATGGGACGGCACCGTACGCTTATGGAAGGTGTCGGATGGACGCCTGCTGCGCACGTTGGAAAGGCATACGAACATAGTGACCAGCGTAGCCTTCTCGCCGGACGGGGTACTGCTGGCTTCAGGGTCGTTAGACAACACAGTGCGGCTGTGGCAGGTATCGGATGGGGTGTTGGTGCGGACGCTAGAGGGACATGAGGACGGGGTGAGCAGCGTGGCCTTCTCACCGGACGGGACGCTGTTGGCCTCGGGGTCGTGGGATGGCATGGTGCGGCTATGGCGGGTGCCCGATGGGCGTCTGATGCGGACGCTGGAGGGACATGGGTATGGCGTGTCTAGCGTGGCCTTCTCACCGGATGGTCGACTGCTGGCCTCAGGATCGTGGGATGGCACGGTGCGGCTGTGGCGGGTGGCCGATGGTACGCTGCTGCGCACCCTGAAGCGTAAGGACTTTGTCTGGAGCGTAGCCTTCTCGCCAGATGGGGAGTTGTTGGCCTCGGGGGCGTTTGACGATACGGTGTGGCTGTGGAGGGTCTCCGATGGGGTGTTGGTGCGGACGCTGGAGGGACATGAGGACGGGGTAAGCAGCGTAGCCTTCTCGCCGGATGGGAAGTTGCTGGCCTCGGGCGCGTATGACCGCACGGTGCGATTGTGGTGGGTGTCGGATGGCGCCTTGGTGCGCATCCTGGAAGGACATCGGAACTACGTTCGCAGCGTGGCCTTCTCGCCCGACGGTCGGTTGCTGGCCTCGGGGTCAGATGACGGCACCATCCGCCTGTGGGGCGTGGTGGAGCCGTGAGGCTATCAAGGCGCTGCTTTGGAGATAAAGACGTTTCTTTGGAAAGGAGATGAAAAAATGCGTTTGAAACAGGGGTGGTTCACCTTGTTGGGTCTGGTATTGGGTCTGACCTTGGCTGCCTGCGGTGAGGGTCAGACGGCTCAGACGGCCGCGGTTACCTCTACGCAGATTCCAGCTTTGCCAATTCCGACTGCGTCTGCGAGTCTCGGGTCCACCTCGCCTACCTTCACGCCCGTGGTGACGCCAGTGCTCATGAGCACGCCTGTGCCCCTAAACCGCCTGGTGCCTATCACCGCGGCGAATGTCGGTGCGGTTCAGCTCATCGCCCGTTGGGGCAAGGGGCGGGTGAACGACGTGGCCTGGTCGCCGGACGGGGAACGGCTGGCCGTGGCGTCGTCTCTCGGGGTGTATCTATACGATGCCAAGACGCTGCAGGAAGTGCATTTTCTAGAGGCCAACGCTGTGGTGTATAGGGTAGCCTTCTCGCCGGATGGGGAACTTGTGGCTTCGGGGTTGTGTGGACAGTGGGATAGAGAAGAGCAATGGCGTTGTGTAAAAGGTGAAATTCGGTTGTGGCGCGTGGCCGATGGCCGCCTGGTGCGCACCATGAAGGGACATGCGAGCGGTGTGCTTAGCGTAGCCTTTTCGCCGGATGGGACGCTACTGGCCTCGGGGTCGGGCGATAAGACGGTGCGGTTGTGGAAAGTGGAAGACGGGGCCCTGCTGCGCACCCTGGAAGGGTATACAAGCTGGGTGAGCAGTGTGGCCTTCTCTCCTGATGGTACCTTGTTGGCCTCAGGGTCGTGTGGTCAGGGAGGTAGCGAAGTGAGAAGGGATTGCGTAAAAGGCGAGATTCGGCTGTGGCGGGTTGTGGATGGCGCGTTGGTGCGCACACTGAAGGGGCATGGGAACCGGGTGAACAGCGTAGCCTTTTCGCCGGATGGTCGGCTGCTGGCCTCGGGTTCAGACGATAAAACAGTGCGGCTATGGCAGGTGTCGGATGGGGTGTTGGTGCGGACGCTGGAGGGACATGAGGGAGCAGTGTCCAGCGTAGCCTTCTCGCCGGATGGGACGCTGCTGGCCTCGGGGCGTTTGACGATACAGTGCGGCTGTGGCGGGTGGACGATGGCACCCCGCTGCGCACCCTGGAGCATGGTGGCGCTGTCTGGAGCGTAACCTTCGCGCCAGATGGGGAGTGGTTGGCCACAGGGGCGTGGGATGGCACGGTACGGCTATGGCGGGTGTCGGATGGCGGGTTGCAGCGCACCCTGGAGGGACACGAGGGGCCAATGTCTAGCATAGCTTTCTCGCCGGACGGGACGTTGCTGGCCTTGGGGGCGTGGGATAAGACAGTGCGGTTGTGGCGAGTAGCCGATGGCGCTCTGGTACGCATCCTGAAGCATGAGGGCTGGATGAAGAGCGTGAACAGCGTGGCCTTCTCACCGGATGGTCGTCTGCTGGCTTCGGGCTCGTCCAGCACAGTGCGGCTGTGGCGGGTGGCCGACGGCGCGCTGGTACGCACCCTGGAGGGGCATACGCAGTGGGTGACCAGCGTGGCCTTCTCGCCGGATGGGGAGTTATTGGCCTCGGGGTCGTGGGATGGCGCAGTACGGCTATGGCGGGTGTCGGATGGGGTGTTGGTGCGCACACTGCGGGGGCATAAGGACTGGGTAAGCAGCGTGGCCTTCTCGCCGGATGGGACGTTGTTGGCCTCGGGCTCCCGTGACGGCACCATCCGCCTATGGGGAGGACCGTTGGCCCATCAGACGCGCACGCTAGAGGGGCATGCGAGCGGTGTGCTCAGCGTAGCCTTCTCGCCGGATGGGACGCTGTTGGCCTCGGGGTCGTGGGATGGCACGGTACGGCTGTGGCGAGTGGCGGACGGCGCGTTGGTGCACATCCTGGAGGGGCATGCGGGTGGTGTGTTCCGTGTGGCCTTCTCGCCGGACGGCCAGCTACTCGCTTCGAGTTCGAATGACCGCACGGTGCGATTATGGCGGGCTTCGGACGGCGCTCTGGTGCGCACGTTAGAGGGGCATGCGAGCTGGGTGATCAGTGTAGCCTTCTCCCCCGGTGGGACGCTGTTGGCCTCGGGGTCGCATGACGGCACCATCCGGCTGTGGGGCGTGGTGGGGCCGTGACCTGGATAAGGTGGCAGCCACGACGCTGTCTGGGCTGCAGGCCTGGTTGCGGCTCGCAGCCCGGGCGCGAAGCCGGGATTGGACCTGGGTTGGGCAAAGGTTCTCTCGGGCCTGGCCCCTCAGCCTGGCACGAAAGCCTCGGGCGAATTTCTCTGAAAAAGAGGGATGCCACAACTCCCTAAGAGCTTCGTTGTCCTTTTGGAAGAGGAAGGAGGAAAAGCAGCATGCAATCGAAACAGCGCTTGCTCCCTTTGTTGGCTTTGCTGCTGGCCTTGGTTCTGGCCGCTTGCGGGAGAAACGGGGCCCCGAGCAGCCAGGGCCCTCCCAACGCCCAAACCCCAACCGTTCAACCCTCAGGGACATTCGAATGTCCCGATGCGACCTCGCCGACGCTGAGCCCAACGCCCACACCCTCCCCGACCCCCACGTCCTCGCCTACGCCCACCTTCACACCCGTGGTGACGCCGGTGCTCATGGGCACGCCTGTGCCCCTAAACCGACTGGTGCCCATCACCGCGGCGAATGTCGGTGCGGTTCAGCCCATCGCCCGTTGGGGCAAGGGCACGGTGAACGACGTGGCCTGGTCGCCCGACGGGGAACGGCTGGCCGTGGCGTCGTCTCTCGGGGTGTATCTATACGATGCCAAGACGCTGCAGGAAGTGGGCTTCTTGGGGAAGAAGGGCACGTGGGTGAGCAGCGTAGCTTTCTCGCCCGACGGGACGCTGCTGGCCTTGGGTTTGAGGGACGGTAGGGTGCAGCTGCGGCGAGTATCGGATGGGCGCCAGGTGCGGACGCTGGAGGGACATACGGGTGTTGTGCGCAGCGTAGCCTTTTCGCCGGATGGGAAGCTACTGATCTCGGGGGCGTGGGACAAGACGGCGCGGCTGTGGCGGGTGTCGGATGGGCGCCTGGTGCGGACGCTGGAGGGGTATAGGAGTTGGGTGTACAGCGTAGCCTTCTCGCCCGATGGCCGGCTTTTGGCCATCGGGACGTGGTACACGGTGCAGATATGGCGGGTTTCGGATGGAGCTCTCTTGCACACGCTGCGGGGAGGCATACGAGGTGGGAGCACGGTGGCCTTTTCGCCCGATGGGACCCTGGTAGCTTCGGGGGATGTGTATGGCCAGGTGTGGCTGTGGCGAGTATCGGACGGCACGCTGGTGCGCATCCTGGAGGCGCATGAGGAGTTGGTATATAGCGTAGCCTTCTCGCCAGATGGGACGCTGCTGGCTTCGGGAGCAGGGGACAACGTGGTACGGCTGTGGCGGGTGGACGACGGCACGCTGGTGCGCACGCTGAAGGGGCGTCGTGTGGCTGTGACCGATTTGGCTTTCTCGCCTGATGGTCGGTTTTTGGTCTCGACCGCGTATGACAGTAGCCTGCAGTTGTGGCGGGTATCGGATGGAACCCTGCTGCGCACGTTGGACGAACATGCGAACGGTGTAACCAGCGTAGCCTTCTCGCCGGATGGAATATTATTGTTGGCTTTGGACCCGTGGAGCAATACGGTGTGGATGTTGCGGATTTCGGACGGCACGTTCGCGCGAACGCAGGCGACTGAAACGGTACTTCGGATGGCCCTTTCTCCGGACGGTCGGCTGCTGGCCTTGGGGACGTGGGGCGGCGCGGTACAGCTATGGCGACTGCCAGATGGGATTCTGCTACGCACGCTGGAGCGCCACAGGAACCATGTGGATAGTGTGGCCTTTTCGCCGGACGGTACCTTGCTGGCCTCGGGTTCGTGTGCTCAGTGGAATAGCAATGTGTCAGGGCACTGTCTAAGAGGCGAAATCCAGCTGTCGCGGGTGCCGGATGGGAACCTGGTGCGGACGCTGGAGGGGCGCGCAGGCTCGGTGTACAGCGTCGCCTTCTCACCGGACGGGACGCTGCTCGCCGCAGGATTGGGGTGGCCCGACAATACGGTGCAGTTGTGGCGGGTATCGGATGGTGCCCTTCTACGCACTCTGGAGGCACATGAGTCGTTGGTGGATAACGTGGCTTTCTCTCCGGACGGTCGGCTGCTGGTCTCGGCTTCAGATGACGGTATCGTGCGGCTATGGCGGGTGTCGGACGGAACCTTGGTACACACTCTGCATACGAGTGGGGCGACCAGCGTGGCCTTCTCGCCCGATGGGACGCTGCTGGCCTCGGGGTCGTTGGCTGGCATAATACAACTGTGGCGGGTGTCGGATGGGGCGTTGGTGCGTATCTTGGAGTACGAGAGTGATGTGATCTGTGTAGCCTTTTCCCCCGACGGTCGCTTGTTGGCCTCAGGCGCAGGGGACGGCACGGTGCGGCTGTGGGGCGTGGTCGGTGGGCCGTGATGCATCGGCGCGAATGGGGAGAGGCAAATCTCGTAGAAGCCCATGCCGCGGGCGGCTGACCCCGCCCGCCATCCTCGCTGTCTGCCACGCGGTCCCACGCGTTGGGCCGGATAATTTGCGCGCAATTTTATACCAGCCGCGGGCTTCCAGCCCGCGGCCCTGCGGCACGCGAGCGCGGCCATAGCCACGGGGTGCTGGGATTCGCGGGCGGCGGAACCCGCGCGCTTGGTTCGCGGGCGGCTGAACCCGCCCGCTATCCTCGCTTGCCTGCCATGCGGTCCCGCGCGTTGGGCCAGATAATTCGCGCGCAATTTTATACTAGCCTCAGGCTTCCAGCCCTCGGCGCCTGCGGCACGCGAGCGCGCCCATGGCCTCGGGCCGCGGGGATTCGCGGGCGGCTAAACCCGCCCGCTACAAATTCACCACCGCACGCCTCGCGCGTTGGGCCAGGCGATCCGCGCGCAATTTTATGCCAACTAGCCGCGGGTTTCCAGCCCGCGGCGCTTGCGGAGCGCGAGCGCGCCCATGGCCACAGGGATTCGCGGGCGGCGGAACCCGCGCTTGGCGGCGCGCCGCGGCTCAAGGCCAAACGGGCTTCGCGGCTAGGGGAAGGGCTCGGCACGGCCCGGAAGCCGGTTGGGCTGCGAAGCCAAGCCCGGGGACGCGCGCCTGGACGGGGGTTGGCGTTGTGGTCATGCGGTCGCACGGGGTGGCGAACAAAGTGCCGCTATACTGCCAGTTGACCCACGCGTAGACCGGCCAGTACGTTGCATCAAAAAACAGCTCGAGCCAGGGCGAAAACCCGGGGTCGACCCATTCCCCGCGGGCCCGACGCAGTTCGTCGCACGCGCGGAGCGCACGCGTCCACTGCCAGTGAAACACGAGGCCGATGCCGAGGTAGAGGGCGACGATCAGGCCGAACCAAAACCGCCAACGCCGTGTCATGCGAAACCCTCCCTTCCGGTTGTGGATTGGATGGGGAAGTGTACAAAAGACTACGGCGAGCTGGTAGGCGGGTCGCGGGTCTCCTCCTGCGGGGTTAATCTTGAAATTCGTCCCAGGAATTTTTGATTTCCCCCTTGACAAGAAGGGTTAACCCATGTACAATAAGGGCGCAAAGGGTAACCCCAAAGGGTTAGCACCCAAGGGGGAGATGGAGGAGGGGAGAGAACGGAGGGGTTTCGAAGCGAGGCGCCGCGTAGGGAGAGGGGAGAGGAGGACGTTTCGGAGGGGAGACCCGCTCGCTACGCGAGCCTCAACGCAAAGCAGAACGCACAGGATTTTCGGAGGGGTAAGGCGTAGGGTAGGAGGGGAGATTCGTAAATTCAAAGGCATGTTTCAAACGTGCCGATTCCGAGGGCCGCTGGGGGAGGTGAGCACGGCCCGGGACCTGGAGAGAAAATTGGGCGGGGCAGCCAGGTCACCGGGCCGTGCTCCGCATCTACCCACCCTCGTCGGGCAGGGTCCCTTTCCCCAGGGCCAACCTGAACCTAGCTAGGCGTCGTCGTCCACGCGGCGTTGAAAAACTGCTATTCGAAGAGTAGCGGTTTGGGGCCTCACCACGCGTTGGGGCTACGGCTCAAAACGGGCTGTAGCCCCTTTCTTTTTGTGCGTCGCGCCCTGGGCAAGCGCTGGGCAATGACCCCTATTTTTTCGACGCATTGCCCAGGCGAAGGTTACGCAGCATGGTATAATTCGAGTGCCGCGAGCTACACGCGGCGATTTTCGCGGAGGTTGACCATGGCAAGTGCGGTGCCTTTCCTCTTGAGCCTGATCGGCGTGTTCCTCGTCGCGTGGTTCTTCTACCTCTGGCACGAGGGCGCGCCGCCTGCCGAGATTCTGCCCGACGTCCGCGAGACCCGCTGGGACGACAACGGCCATCACTAAGCCGCACCCGGCGAGAACTTTGGTCGGCTCGCCCGTCCCTCCCAGGCGGACGAGCCGCTTTTTTGTCCTGGTTTTCGCGCATTCGAAGAAAGGAGGGCCTTCATGTCTGAAACGCACGGAAATTTGGAAGAATTGCGGGAGACGTTGCGGCAAGAGCTCTGTCGAGGCTTCAGTTCACCGGTATATGCGTTTTTGGTTGTCCTCGCGTTTGCCCTCGGCTTGGGGGCCGGGTATTGGTTCAGCAACCGGAGCCCGGTTCCGGCGCAGCCCGCGGCCCCTGCAGCTACCCAGGCCGCGCCTCGTCGGGCCGCGCCCACCCGGGCCGCAGCCACGGCCGCGCCGCGCGAACCCAAGCGTTATAACGTGTCGCCCGATGACGACCCTGCCCTGGGCCCTGAGGACGCGCCGGTGACCATTATCGAGTTCTCCGATTACCAATGCCCGTATTGCCGTCGCTTCCGCGAGCAAACGTTGGACAAAATCCTCGAAACGTACGGCGACAAAGTGCGCTTTGTGTATCGCGACTTCCCCCTGGAAAGCATTCACCCGTACGCGGTATCCGCGGCCATCGCAGCCGAATGCGCGGATGAACAGGGCAAGTTCTGGCCCTTCCACGATAAGCTCTTCGAAGGCGGCAAGTTCGGGGACGATGTGTATCTGCAATATGCCGAAGAGCTCGGGTTGGACGTGGACGAGTTCGCGCGCTGCATCAAGGAACAACGTTACCTCGACGAGGTGATGAAGGACTTGCAGGATGGCCTGGAGGTCGGCGTCCGTGGAACGCCCACGTTCTTCATCAACGGCATTCCCCTGGTCGGCGCGGTGCCGTTCTCCGCGTTCCAACAGATCATCGAACAAGAGCTCCAAGCCCAGCAGCAGAAATAGCCATGCGACGCCGCCGGACCGCTCCTGATTTTTTGACCGACGTGCGCATTGCCGCGCGCTTTGGGCACCCCGACGCGCTGGATGAGGTCCTGGGGCGCCTGCTTCAAGACCGGGCCATCGCGGCCAACCGCACGCTGCCATCCACCCGCGTGCAACGGGAGTTGGTCCCTGTGGGGCAGGCCCTCGCCCAAGGCGCGGTGCCCGACGCGTATTTGTTCAGCCTGGCCGAGTCGCCTTACGCGGCCTACCGCGCGATCGCCGCGGCCGCGCTGGCCCATCGTCAGGCTCAAAACCGCGACGAAGCCCGGCAAGCGGTGCTCGAGCGCTTGGCCCGCGACGCGCGCGACGAGGTCCACGTCGCGCTGGCCCAAACCCTGGCCCAGGTTCCGGCCTCGCCGGCTTTGCGCGCGTGGCTTCAGGATTGGCTGACGCGGGCCCAGCCCCCGGTCTCGCCCCGGGCGCGCGCGTTGGCGCTGCGGGTCGCGCCGCGGGTCTTTTCGCCGCAAGCGCTGTGGGCTCGCCTGCCCACGGTGCCCGACGCGGGCGACGCGCGGGTGCAGGACGCGCTGGTCGAGGCCTTCCAGGCCGCCGCACGCCGCGCACCCCAGCAGGCCATGGACCAACTCCGGGCGTGGTGGCGCGAGGGACGATGGCCGCCCGCGCTCATCGCGCGCGCGATGAGCGGTCCGTGGCTGTTGACCGTGACTCCGCAAGGGTTGGAACTGTTGGCCGAACTCTATCGCCGCTATGGGCGGCGGCGTTGGTTGACCCAACCGCTCAAAATGCTGGCCCGGGAAGGCGCGATCTCGGACGTGGACGCGCTTTTGCGCTCGTGGGAGGAAGGCGGTTCGTGAGCCAAGTTGTGGGCCTGATTGCCGACACGCATGTCCCGGATACGGTGCGGGCGATCCCTGAAGCCGCGTTGGCTGTGTTTCGCTCAGCCCAGGTGTGTTGCATCTTGCATGCGGGGGATATCATCGGCTCGCAGGCCTTGCGCGCGCTCGAAGCCATCGCACCGGTCTATGCCGTGCGCGGCAACCGGGATTTTCTGCTGCGCGGCCTGCCGGCTCAGCGCGAGCTTACGCTGGGTGATGTGCGCATCGGCCTGGCCCACGGCCATGGGCCTTGGCCGCGGTACATCCGTGAGAAGTTGCGCTTTTGGCTGACCTGGCGCGCGCCCGCCTACCGCACCTACGTGCAACGCATGTTGGCTTTGTTCCCGCGGGCCGACGTGATCGTGTTCGGCCACATCCATTACCCCCTGGTCTATCATTTTGGCCCGCGCTGGGTCATCAACCCGGGCTCGCCCCTGGGCAAGTTCCAAGTTCCGGGTTCAGTGGGACTGCTTCACCTCGGCCCGGCGCGACAAATTCGGCCCGAGATTGTGCTGCTCCCGACCGCGGCAGCGCAGGCTCGGGCCTCAAGCGTGAGGGCGTCCGCACGCGCGTCGGATCGTGCGCGCCCCGCCACCCATCCTTCGAAGCTTGAGGTGCATCCGTGAGCGTACGGGTCTATCCTTTCACCGCTATTGTTGGACAGGAACGGATGAAGCGCGCGCTGCTGCTCAACGCAGTAGACCCGGGCCTGGGCGGCGTGCTGATCCGCGGGCAGCGGGGCTCGGGCAAGTCCACGGCCGCGCGCGCGTTGGCCGCGTTGCTCCCGCCCCTGCGCGTGGTGCGCGGGTGCCGGTTTCACTGCGACCCCGACCGACCGGATACTTGGTGCACCGAGTGCCAAGCCCGCGCGGCCCAGGGTGAACCCCTGGAGGTCGAGGTCATCCCGACGCCCTTTGTCAACCTGCCCCTCGCGGCCACCGAAGAGCGGGTGGTGGGCACGCTGGACATTGAACGCGCGCTCCAGACTGGCCAGCGGCATTTTGAACCCGGCTTGTTGGCTCAAGCCAACCGAGGGGTGCTTTACATCGATGAGGTCAACCTCCTGGACGACCCCTTGGTTGATTTGCTGCTGGATGTCGCGGCCATGGGGGTCAATTATGTGGAGCGCGAAGGCATTTCGTTCCAACACCCCGCGCGCTTTATTTTGATCGGGTCCATGAACCCCGAGGAAGGCGACTTGCGGCCCCAGTTGTTGGATCGGTTCGCGCTCGCCGTCCAGGTGGAAGGGTTGCGGGACCCGCATTTGCGCGCGCAAATCATGGAGCGCCATCTCGCTTTTGAACAAGACCCAGAGGGGTTTTATGCGCAATGGCGGGAACGCGAGGAGGCCCTGCGAGCGCGCATTGTGCAGGCTCGGGCCCGGCTCCCCCAGGTGCACCACACCCCGCAAGACTTGCTCACCATCGCGGGGCTGACCACGTCGTTTGGGGTCGAAGGACACCGGGCCGATCTGGTTATCTTGCGCGCGGCTCGAGCCAACGCGGCGTTGGAAGGCCGTGCGGCTATCACGCCCGAGGACATCATGTTGGCGGCCGAATTGGCCTTGCCGCATCGCATCAAGCACGATCCCCTGGCGCCGGTGAGCTTTGACCTGTCGGATTTGGCCGAACGGCTCGAGCAGGCGCAACGCCAGGCCCGACGGATGCAGCGGCTGCAGGCCCAGGCCGCGGGGTCGAGCGCAAAAAAAGCTCCTCCGGGGCCGGCGCCCAAGGAGCTGTAGTCGCGCCAGGCCCCCTCCATCAGGTCTATCTGCCCCATCAAGGCACCGAGGCCTCAGACCGAGAAGACGACGAGGTCGCGGGCATTGGCCCCGCGCCGAACATCCCGGTGTATCCGGTGGCGGTGCGGCGTCGTCTGCGTCGCACCGGCCGCCGCGGGACCGCGCCCAGCTTGCGACGCCGCGGGCGCTATATTCGCGCGCGCCGGCCTCGAGGTCGGGTCCACGATCTGGCCCTTGACGCGACGCTGCGGGCCGCGGCGCTGCACGGTCGACCTCGCCGGGCCGAGGGTGGCCCCTTGGTCGCGCGCGATGACCTCCGAGAAAAGGTGCGCGTCACGCAGCAGTCTTACCTCATCCTTTTTGTGGTGGATGGTTCGTGGTCCATGGCCGTGGCGCAGCGCATGGAGGCGGCCAAAGGCGCGGTCTTACGGCTGCTCACCGAGGCCTATCAGCGCCGCGACTGGGTCGGCATGATCACCTTCCGCCGGGATGAAGCCACATTGGTGCTGCCGCCTACCCGTTCGGTCGCGCTCGCGCGGCGGGTTCTGACCGATTTGCCCGTGGGCGGCAAAACCCCCTTGGCCGCGGGGTTGGTCCGGGCCCTTGAAGTCATCCAGCGCCAACGCCTGGTTTCGCCAGAAATCGTGCCCTTTATGGTCTTGCTAACCGACGGCGCGGCCAACGTTCCCCTCGTGGCTGGGAACGACCCGTTGGACGATGCTTATCGCGCGGCCGACCAGCTGGCGCGCGCGGGGGTTCAGGGCGTGGTCATCAACCTGGAACACCCGCAGTTTGATCAAGGATTGGCCGACGCGCTCGCGCAACGGCTGCGCATGCCGTGCTACCGGCTCCCCGAACTGCAGGCCGACGCGCTGGTGCGCACGGTACGCCGGGCATTGTATTCCGGGTAGTGGGCGATCTGGGCGTCCGAGGTCGCGCGAGCGCGCTTGTGATAAGATCCTCCTATCCCCCAGGGCAGAAACCACGTTCATTGAGGGTTGCCTATGTCCATGGAAGCCTTCGCGCGGGCCCTACGGCGCCACGGCTTCGCGGGCGAGTTTTCGTACGACCCCGCGAGCCGGTACCTGTACAGCACCGACGCGTCCATGTATCAAATTCAGCCCTTGGCCGTCGCCATCCCCAAAACCGTTGAGGATGTGCAAGTGCTGACCCAACTGGCGGCGGAACAGCATTTGCCCTTGTTGCCCCGCGGGGGTGGAACGAGTTTGGCCGGCCAGGCGGTCGGAGAAGCGATCGTGCTGGATTTCAGCGTGCACTTTCGCACGTTGCACGATCTCGACGTCAAGAACCGCCGGGTCACGGTCGACGTGGGCTTGCCCCTGGCCGACCTCAACCAGGTTTTGGCCCGCCACGGCCTGCAATTTGGCCCTGACCCAGCCTCGGCCGCGCAGGCGACCATCGGCGGCATTGTGGGCAACAACGCGACGGGCGCGCATTCCATCGCATATGGCATGACTGTAGACCACGTGCTGCGGGCAGAAACGGTGATGGCCGACGGCACGCGCGCGACGTGGGAACCGATCCCGCTGACGCCCGAAGGGCTGCCTCAGATCGCGAACGAACGTTTGGCCGCGGTCGCACGCTTCGCGCTCGAGGTGCGCACCCGGTATGCGGATCTCATCCGGGAGCAATGGCCGCGCACGTGGCGTCGCGCGTCGGGCTACAGCTTGGCGCACTTGCTGCCCTGGGCACCGGCTCGCCCGCCCGCGTGGCCGAAAGACCAGCCATATCCGCCAGTCGACCCCAATACGCTGCCGCTGCAGGTGTTGCTCGCGGGCTCAGAAGGTACGTTGGCTTTGGTGCACCAGGTCACGCTGAACCTGGTCCCTATCCCGCCCTATAAAGGTCTCGCGCTGTTGGCCTATCCCGATATCCCGAGCGCGTGTGCGGACGTGCCTCGCTTGCTCGAGTTGGGTCCGGTCGCGGTCGAACTGCTGCCCGGCGAGATCTTCCGCCGGGCGCTGGCCATCCCTTTGTACGCGCGCATGGTCAAGGACGCGCTCGGGCCTATGCTGGAGCAGGGCATCCCCGAGGCCGTGCTGCTGGTCGAGTTCGCAGGATCAGACCCCGCGCGCGTCGCGAGCCAGGTGATGCAGGTCAAGGGTTACGCGGCCTTACACCCTGAGCACCAAGAGAAAATCTGGGCGGTGCGCAAGGTGGGTTTGGGCTTGCTCATGTCGCGGCCCGGGGATTTGAAGCCCATCGCGTTTTTGGAAGATATGGCCGTGCCGGTCGAGCATTTGGCCTCGTTCGTGCGAGAGCTGCAGGACGTGTTCGACGCGCACCAGGTGGAAGCGGTGTATTACGCGCATGCTTCGGCCGGATGTTTGCACATCCGACCGTGGCTCAACCTCAAGGCTCCTGACGCACCCGAGGTGGTGCGGAGCATCGCGTCTCAAGCCATGGCCCTGGTACGTAAATATCGCGGGGTCCCAAGCGGCGAGCACGGCGATGGCCTGGCTCGGTCGCAATGGCTCAAGGAGGCCTTTGGCGAAACCATTTATCGGCTGTTTGAGCAGCTCAAAGACGCGGCCGACCCCCAAGGCTTGCTCAACCCGGGCAAGATCGTGCGCCCACTGCCCATGGACCAACATTGGCGTTTCGGGCCCTCCTACCGCACGCCCCACGACTGGACCAGCCCGCTGTTCCCGCAAGGCACCGCGTCCATGGTGGAGCGGTGTACGGGGGTAGGCGTGTGCCGCAAGTCCCGCGGCAATATGTGTCCTTCTTACCAAGTGGGCCGCCGGGAAGGCCTGAGCACGCGAGGCCGCGCGAATTTGTTGCGCGCGTTGCTCGCGGGGCACATCCCCCTGCCCGAGGCCGAAGAGGC